>JASGCP010000109.1 GCA_030053995.1 Phycisphaerales bacterium | reverse complement strand
ATTGGGCACGAGATTTTTATCATTATCCGTTACATTTGATTGCTTCTGAAAATGCTGGCACTTTGGATATCGCTTTGCAATATGCTGGGGAATTATTTGAGGATGAAAAAATAGAAGAGGTATTACAACGGTTAGTATGGTTGTTGAAACAAATCCCTGCCCATGATGGTCATGAAGGGGAGTCTATTCTCTAATATTTTACCCACTCAATTCGTCATAGAGCTGAATTATTGTTATTAGACTTCGCCGAAAAATTAGATGAAACCTATAAAGAAAAACTTGTCGCTAATAAACCAGTAGAAGAAAAATTAAGTGAAGCACAAGTAAGCGGAAAGCTACAATATACCCGTTGTGTTTTATTTAAAGCTATGCTTCCTGATAAACAGGATATTTCTGAATTATTTAATTATAGTGCATCCTTGCCTTACAATAATATAGACCAATATGTCCCTATCGAAAATATAAAGGTCATAGAAATGCAAACTAATCATCAAGATATTATTAAACAATTACCCCGAGCTCGTGGCGGGGATATTGTCTCATGAGTAATTTTTTTTTTGGGGGCGATAAAATTGTACCTTTGCACTAAGATTAGCCATTTTTTGCAAATCGTCCCTTTTGCCGTTATGACAGCGAATAGATTTCTAGATTTATTAGAGTCAGGTTTGCGTGCATCACCAGATAGTATTGCTTTGGTATGCGAAAATCGGACGATTCATTATAAGGACTTAAATGCTCGGGTTAATCAATGAGCACATTATTATAAAGAAGGTGCATGGGGTAGGAATAGGGGATGTAGTTTGTTTGTGGATGGAGCGGACGAGTGGATGGTTATAGCCATATTGGCGGTATTGAAAACGAGTGTAGCGTATTGTCCTATTGGTTTTGATGTTTCGGATGATGTGTGTAAGTTTATATAATTCCCACACACCATAATTTAGCCCGAAGATGATGCTTTCGTAGAGATTTAAGGCTGGTACGCAATTCTTAATTACCCTAATTTTGCCCTATTTTTTCGTTATGCCACTGTTTAAAATATACTAAGGCTAATTGTTGAAATGTAAAATTAATTTGTAGCTTCGCATATAATATATAGTGAATATGGCTGAGTTAATACTGATGCCCCGATTAAGCGATACGATGACAGAAGGCGTTATCGCAAACTGGTATAAAAATGTTGGTGATGTTATTAAAAAAGGAGATTTATTAGCAGATATTGAAACAGATAAGGCAACGATGGAGCTGGAAAGCTACCATAATGGTGTGTTATTATACCAAGGTGCTAAAATTGGTGGCAAAATCGAAGTTAATCAGCCTCTTGCTGTTATTGGGCTGGCTAATGAAAATTTTGAATCGTTACTTGCACCATACAAAAATGCACAAGCAACTACCAACAATGCTCTTGCACCAGAAAAAAATATACAACCAAGTAAGCAACAAGATATTAGTCCTGCTCCAGTAGCTACTGATAAGAATTATGAGTTAATACTGATGCCTCGATTAAGCGATACGATGACTGAAGGCATTATAGCGAACTGGTATAAAAAAGTAGGCGATGTCGTTAAAAAAGGGGATATACTAGCAGATATTGAAACGGATAAGGCAACAATGGAGTTGGAAAGTTATAAAAATGGTGTGTTCCTTTATCAAGGTGCTCCACAGGGTGGCAAAATTCAAGTAAATGAATTGTTGTGTATTATAGGCGAAGCAAGTGTGCAAGTTGATGAAATACTCCGATCGCTATCGGGTAACAAGCAAGTATTAAACAATATAACCACCAATGACGAAGGGAAAAAAAATAATACTAATAATCAATCAAAAAATGATGCGGTAGCTCATGATTCTGTAAATGTATCAGCAGACAAACCCGTTCATGTGGATAATAAACGCATGTTTATATCGCCTCTTGCGAAAAAAATGGCAAGGGACAATAACCTAGATATAACTTCTTTTCTTACCCTACAAGGCTCCGGTGATCATGGCAGGATTATAAAAGCTGATATCGAAAATATAATTAGTAGAAAAATTAATACAGTTGATAGTCAGTCTGATAAATTGCCAGCAGAGTCATTAGCCCCTCAACTAATTCAAGAAAATAAATCGAGGGTAGAGCAATATCAAGAAGTTCCCATTTCTTCTATGCGTAAAACTATCGCTAAAAGGTTATCTAATAGTAAGTTTACAGCACCACATTTTTATTTAACCATTGGTGTAAATATGACCGCCTGTTTGCAGGCTCGGCAAACAATTAATCAAAAATATTCGTCATCAAAAATTAGTGTTAATGATATTATTGTTAAGGCAGTGGCTAGTGCTTTAATACAACATCCAAAAGTCAATAGTAGTTGGCAAGAAGAAACAATTAGGATTAATGAACACATCCATATTGGTGTTGCTTTAGCCGTAGATGAGGGTTTGTTGGTGCCGGTTGTTAAATTTGCTAACACTTTATCGCTTCAAGAAATTAGTACGACCGTTAAAGATTTCTCCGAAAAAGCAAAAAAGAAAAAACTGCAGCCTAACGATTGGAGCGGTAATACTTTTACAATTTCAAATTTGGGTATGTATGGTATTAAAGAGTTTACAGCAATTATTAACCCGCCCGACGCATGTATTTTAGCAGTTGGGGGTATTGAAAAAATACCCGCGGTAAAAGATAATCAAATTATTATTGCTGACATGATGAATCTAACCCTTAGTTGCGACCATCGCGTTGTTGATGGTGTTATTGGCTCTAAATTTTTGAATACCCTGAAAGAGTTTTTGGAAAATCCATTGTTGTTATTTATCTAACATAATACCGGGTGTATGCTCCATCATGTTGAAAGTAATCATGCAGACCCGAATAAGCACAATCACCCTACGGATGGTATATTGATTAATAATTCAATTAAAGTACGGATTAAAGAAAAAGCACCGATCAAGGCAAGTAGTGAGCTACCTAAAGAATCAATTGTACCCTTAGTCGCTTTGAAAAGTTCCAAGCGAGGACGCAAGTCTATTGCTGATATTAATGCTGATAATAAATTATTGTCGATTCCTGATGATGAAACACTGGCAAAGAAGCTGTATTATTCTATTACAGAAGTAGCCAAATGGTTTCATGTATCGCCTCATTTATTACGGTACTGGGAAGTTCAATTTAAAGATTTAAAGCCTAAAAAGAATAAAAAGGGTGACCGGTTTTACTCGGTTGAAAATATTAAACAGCTGGAAGTAATTTACTTCTTACTACGAGAGAAAAAATTATCGGTAGGCGGTGCACAACAGTACTTAGACAGAAAAAAAGGTAAAAAAATGGATGACGAAATGTTTGTGCGTGATACGCTTAAAAACATGCGCAATTTCTTACTGTTGCTTAAAGAAAGTTTGTAGTCAGTAGATAATTTGTAAATATAACCGCTTCTTAAAAATACGAGCATGTCTGAAAAGAATAATTTTATTGACTATATACGCGTTTTCTGTAAAAGTGGTAAAGGTGGGGCAGGCAAACGACATTTTGCAAGAACGAAATTTAACCCAATGGCCGGTCCTGATGGAGGAAATGGTGGCAGAGGCGGGCATATTATTCTTAAAGGTAATGCACAACTATGGACACTCTTGCATCTTCGTTATCTTAAAAATATTCATGCACAAGATGGCGAAACAGGTGGCAAGAATAAATGTACCGGCAAAGATGGGACTGATGTCGTTATAGAAGTTCCATTAGGCACTATTGCTTATGACGAAGCATTGCAGAAAAAAGAAGTAGAAATACTTAATGACGGCGAAGAAGTAATATGGGTTAAAGGCGGTAGAGGCGGATTGGGGAACGCTCATTTTGCTACCCCAACAAAGCAAGCACCCGAGTATGCACAACCGGGAGAGCCCGGCACCGAATCTTGGAAGCAACTGGAGCTAAAAATATTGGCAGATGTTGGTTTAGTTGGTTTTCCTAATGCTGGTAAGTCAACGCTACTAAGTAAATTATCGGCAGCTACGCCTAAAATAGCTGATTATGCTTTTACAACCCTGGTGCCTCAATTAGGAATTGTTTCATATAAAGAAAATCTTAGTTTTTGTATGGCAGATTTACCGGGTATCATCGAAGGCGCTTCAGAAGGTAAAGGGTTAGGCTATCGATTTTTAAGACATATAGAAAGAAATTCTGTTTTGCTTTTTATGATTGCAGCGGATAGTGGCAATCATTATCAAGAATATTTAATTTTACGATCAGAATTAGAAAAGTATAACCCCAGTCTCTTACACAAGAAATTTCTTGTTGCCATTAGTAAAAGTGATTTAATAGATGATGAATTGCAAAGAGAAATTACAATGGAGTTTCCCAAAAATCAACCGGTTATTTTTATTTCTTCATTCAACCAAGTAGGTATTAATAAACTTAAAGATGCTTTATGGCAACTATTGCATTGAGGAATGTTGCTGTTGCTTAAAAAATAGCAAAGATGCTCTCATGGTAGATTAATTCTATTATTTAATTTAATCGCTTTAAAAACTTATCGTAAATAATTATTAAAATTTGTAACAGACAAATAAAATATGTTAAATTTATAAGCTATGGATTTACCAAGGGGATTTTATTCATTGTTGTTGCAGTCTATAAATAGAAATGGATTGTAATGCAGTATCTTCAAAAAAAACTATGAAAAGAATAAATATTGCTATTGATGGTTACTCTGCTTGTGGGAAAAGCACTCTGGCACGATTGCTTGCTCAAAAGCTTCATTATATTTGGATTGACTCGGGTGCCATGTACCGAGCGATAACTTTTGCATTATTAAAAGCACAAATAGATTTAGAAAACAGAAAAGCTATTGAATTTTACCTCAAAGAATTGCACCTGGATATTGTTGTTGATGAACAAAAATGTGTATCCCAAGTATTATTGAATCATCAAGTAGTTGATCAATTTTTACGAAATATGGAAATATCCGAAAGTGTTAGTTTTATATCATCACTTAAAGAAGTTAGATTGTTTGCCGTGAATATTCAACAAAAAATTGGGCAAAGAAAGGGTATTGTTATGGACGGAAGAGATATTGGTACAACCGTTTTCCCGCAAGCAGAATTAAAATTTTTTTTAATAGCCGATATTGATGTTCGTGCAAAAAGAAGACTCCTTGAATTGAAAGTGCAACAACCTTTAATCTCAATCAACGAAGTTAGAAAAAATATTGAGGAACGAGATCATATTGATACTCAAAGAAAAATAAGCCCTTTGCAAAGAGCATATGACGCAATCGAAATCGATAACACGCATTTGTCTATTGAGGAAGAATTGAACTTGGTTTTTGACTTAGTGAATACTAAATTTTTGAAGTAACCAATAGTTGTTTTGTGTCTGTGCTATTAATAAAATGATTAGGCTACTCGGCGATTTTTGGATAAAACAATAAAAAATCGCCATCCATTCTATTGTTCTATGAAAACCAAATCCAATCATAAGCGACTAAAACTAATATCGCTCAAAAAATTAGTACCGTGTACACGCGTTTCATAGAAAAATTTACACTTGAGCACCTAATTACGCTCAAGTGTAAATTATAGCAGTAGGCAACACCCATTTAATAGTATAATGAGCCTATTTATAGGGTGTTTTTTTGTTTAATTGCAACAACCAGCCTGATAGCCAGATGCATGGCAACAGGTGTAGGGTTTTGCATGTGAACAACAATCAAAAACTGGTTCTTCACCAACAACTACTTTGATGTCTTCTCTTGTCAAATTTTTAACGGAAATTTTGTGTAAAAGTGTTCTCATTTAATAAAAGTTTAATGATAAAAAATATTTAAAAGTAAAAATAATACGCAATTGTGCATGGATTATATGATTATCTATTGTTTACTACGAAAACTCTTTTTGAAACAAAAAAGATCGAATAGTATAGCTATTGATAACTACTATAAAACCGTAAAATAAAATTGGGGTGGAGTGTAGAAATAATTTATAATTTGTTTGTTTAATTTTAACTGAAATCCTTAAATCAGACGCAATTTAGTACAAAAAATATTTTTTTACAAAATTTTATAGTTAATGTTTTGTTAAAGTTTGGCTATTTTTCATTTTTTTTCAAAAATGGTTGCTGAAAATATTTGATATTTTTAACTTCCATATCATTTAAAAAACGCCATTTACCACGCTGAACATTTTTTTTAGTTAATCCGGCAAAAGAAACTCTATCTAAACTCTGAATATCGTAGCCAAGATGTTCAAAAATGCGCCTTAATATTCTATTTTTGCCACTATGAATTTCAACGCCAATAATTTTATGATTGGTACTATCTAAATAAGATAGCTCATCTATTTTTGCAACACCATCTTCTAATGTAATGCCCTCTAAAACAGACTGGGCGTGTTCACGAGTTAATGCTTTATCTAAAACTATTTCATATATTTTTTGAACCATAAAAGAAGGATGCGTTAGCTGTTGCGTTAATTCCCCATCATTTGTTAGTAGCAATACGCCAGTGGTATTTCTATCCAAACGACCAACAGGAAATACGCGTTCTTGCAAATCATCTTTAATAAGATTGAGCACCGTGTTTCTATCTTTAGGGTCATCGAGTGTTGTGATACAGTCTTTAGGTTTATTCATTAAGATATATATCTTTTCTGTTGCCAAGGCGGTTTTTTTGCCGTTAACTTCAATACTATCTTTTGTTGTTACTTTTGTACCCGGATCAGTAACTAAGACACCATTAACTTTTACTTTGCCATTTTTTACCCATGTAGCGGCTTCACGCCTGCTGCAAAAGCCACAATGTGCAATCCATTTATTAACAGGCATTGATAATTTTTTATTGCCGCTTATTAGATTAGCTTGTGTTTCTTTATCGGTTGCACGCTGTCTTTTCCGATCTAAAAAACCTAAACCAGCAGTGTTTGGTTGATTCAATTGGTGCTGATTAGTCTTGTTGCTATTGACTTGTTTACCATCATGGTTATCTTCATCGTGGGATATCGTGTTATTGTCTGATGGTTCTTCTATAGGTTTAGATGATCGTACAAAATTAGTTCTTTTTTGAAAAGGTGGTCGTTTGTTGAAACGGTCGCCGGTGTTGTTTCTATCAAAATTACCTTGATTGTCGCGGTCTTCAAAATTAGTTCTTTTTTGAAAGGGTGGTCGTTT
>JASGCP010000108.1 GCA_030053995.1 Phycisphaerales bacterium | reverse complement strand
ATTATAAAATACCAAATTATCATTTTTAAAGTCATCAAACTTCTAACATTTTACCGACCCTTTTGTCATAGAGCCTTAAACATTATCTAAAAATAGTTTTCTTAGTCTGTTGAATAAAAAACTACCTTTGTTAAAAGGATTATTACTATGAAGCAGCACTCAGATAAAAAACTAATTTTAGTGAGTAATGATGACGGAATTTTTGCACCCGGTTTAAAACTGTTAGTTAATATCATTAAACCGATTGCTGATGTAGTTGTAGTAGCACCGTTATCGCCGCAAAGTGGTAAAAGTCATGCTGTTACGCTACACAAACCTTTACGCATCACAAAAAATCCAGCTAATTTAGGTGTTCCAAACTACGCCTGTAGTGGTACGCCTACTGACTGTGTAAAAATTGCTCTTTCTAAACTTCTAAAGAAAAAACCAGATATCTGTTTAAGTGGCATTAATAACGGGGGGAATGAGGGTATTGCCGTATTTTATAGTGCTACAATGAGTGTGGCTATGGAATCAGGGATTGAAGGCATACCAGCAGCAGGTATCTCTTCCTATCAAGCACTAGGACCTAATCATATCGATTCCATCAAATATTATATTTTAAAAATAGTTTCAAATTTATTGGACAATAAACTTGATAAGCATTTAGTTTTAAATGTCAATATCCCAACCCTGCCTATTAAAGGTATAAGACTATGCCATCAGGCTGATGCAAAATATGAAGAACAAATTATGACGCGTAAAGACCCCAAGGGTAAAGAATATTATTGGCTTCATGGTTTTATGAAAGAAATAAAAAAAAATAAAAAATCAGATATCAACGCCTTATCCAATAGCTACATAAGCGTCGTGCCTATTTTATTAAATCTGACTAACTATACAATTTTTGACCAAATCAAAGAAAAATGGCAACTCTAAAAAATAGATGGTTTGATCGATATTGGATCGGTGTCCTCATTGGTATTATAGCACCGATGATTGGTATGACTGTGTTTTATTTTTTACGCATTTACCCTACCGATTACATTTTTTTTCTATATACTTTATTAGATCAACACCGCTTTTTAAGTGCGGCGACCTCATTCTCACTAATGGCTAATGCTATTGTTTTTACTGTATTTATTAACAGAAAAGAAGATAAAGTAGCAAAAGGTGTTTTTATAGTAACTTGTATTATTGGTATCGGTGCGTTGTTATTACGCATTCTTTAACGGATTCCTAATTCAGTAATAATATGAAATATTATATTATTGTAGGTGAAGCAAGTGGCGATATTTATGGTAGCAAGTTGATATACGAACTTAAAAAAAAAGACCCACAGGCTACCTTTAGATTTTGGGGCGGTAATTTGATGAAAGAACAAAGTATCGGGCTTGTGAAGCACTATCGCGACTTAGCCTTTATGGGCTTTTGGGAAGTATTCAGGCACTTAGGTACAATTTTTAAAAATTTAGCATTTGCTAAAAAAGATATTCTATCCTTTAAACCAGATATCTTAATTCTCATAGATTATCCTGGTTTCAACCTAAGAATAGCCTCGTGGGCGAAAAAAAATCGAATTTCAGTTTTATATTATGTATCGCCACAAGTGTGGGCATGGAAGGAAAATAGAGTTCGAAAGATGAAGCTGACAATTGATGCACTTATTGTTATTCTACCCTTTGAACAGGATTTTTATAGAAATAGATGGCAGTGGGATGTTATTTTTAAAGGACACCCTTTGGTTGAAATCGTTGATTCTACCTTGTTAGCAAAAGAAGAAAAAATGGCAACTACCTATAATATTCAAAAGCCTATTATAGCACTGTTACCGGGTAGCCGGCAACAAGAAATTAAAACACATTTGCCCATTATGTTAACCCTAACAAAAGCATATCCCGAATATCAATTTATTGTTGCTCAAGCACCCGGTCAATCAGAAAAATTTTACCATCAGTTTTTAGTAAATTATCCTGATGTTTTGGGCGTAACCAATCAAACCTATTGGTTGTTGCAATCAAGCTATGCAGCCATCGTGTCTAGCGGTACCGCTACTTTAGAAACGGCACTCTTTAATGTCCCACAAATTGTATGCTATAAAGGTAGTTGGCTATCGTATTGGATTGCTAAGCGATTGATTAAACTAAAATACATTGCTTTGGTGAACTTAATACTTGATAAAAGTATTGTTACCGAGTTGATTCAGGGCGACTGTAATTCTAAAAAAATGAGGGAAACATTGGATATTATTGTTGCTAAAGATTCAGAAACAAGAATAAAGCTATTGCATGAGTATAAACTTCTGCGGAAAATTTTAGCCCCCCACCCGAATATATCAGAAGAAATAGCTATGTCCGTATGGCAATTTGCTCGAGCGAAGAATCAATAAGCATCATGGATACAGAATGTACCATGATGACATCTATTTCTATTAAATTTAAATGGATTGTTTAAATATAAATTTTCTTTAATTGATGCAAAAGGAAGTATGGATAGACATGGATCCGGTAATGGCTAACGATCATCTTGCTATTTGCAAACAGATAGCTGAAGAATTATCTTGTCCGCTATCCATGGTCACGGGTTATACACTTCTCAAAAAAACAATAGATGCTAGAAGTAAAAAACAAATTATTATCAAACTGAAGCTACAAGCATTCATCAATGAACCTGTACAAAGCCGACAACTTATTATTCCCAATTATCGTTCTGTTAAAAATGTCAAGCAGCAAGTAATTATTATTGGTTGTGGCCCAGCGGGATTATTTGCAGCCCTAACCTTAATTGAGCAAGGTATTAAACCTATTATTATTGAAAGAGGCAAGCAGGTAAGAGAACGAAGACGCGACCTCGCTGTATTAAATCAAAAAGGTATGCTTAATGCCGATAGCAATTATTGTTTTGGTGAAGGAGGAGCCGGTACTTATAGTGATGGTAAATTATTTACAAGAAGTAATAAACGAGGCGATACGAATAAAATATTATCCTATTTCGTGCATTTTGGTGCCCCCGAAAACATTTTATTTGACGCACACCCTCATATCGGAACTAATAAACTACCACAAATAATTAGCAATATGAGGGCTTACATAGAACAGTGCGGTGGTGAAATTCTATTTAATACAAAATTGATAGACCTTCATCTTGAAAAGAATACCATTCGATCCATAGTAACCAACACCGGCGAAGAAATCAGCGGTTCGGCTTATTTATTAGCAACGGGGCATTCAGCCCGCGATATTTACGAACTATTGGCTAAAAAAAATATTTTGATTGTAGCCAAACCTTTAGCTTTAGGCGTCCGCATAGAGCATCCTCAAAAGATTATCGATGACATGCAATATCACGGTGATAGAGAAAAATACGCTGCCTGTATCCCCCCCGCATCATACAGCATCGTAGAACAAGTCAACCAACGCGGTGTTTTTAGTTTCTGTATGTGCCCAGGTGGTATTATTGCACTGGCATCGACACAGCTCAATGAATTAGTGATTAATGGCTGGAGCCCTTCAAAAAGAAATAATCCTTTTGCTAATAGCGGTATGGTAGTAAGCCTAACTGTATCCGACATGCACTTGTACTTAAAAGAAAATAAAGATAAACTATGTAATAATCATATTCCATTTATTAATAACGATCACCCTTTATTATCCATGGCATTTCAAAGCTGCGTAGAACAACGAGCCTATCAATTAGGGGGCGGTAATTTTGTAGCACCCGCTCAAAGATTGGTCGATTATTGTAACCACAAAACCTCTAATAATTTACCAGATTGTTCTTATATCCCCGGACTACAATCCGCTAATTTACACGATATACTACCACCAGTGGTGGCAACTGCCCTTAAAGATGCTTTGCTACAACTATCAAAAAATAAAAAACAATATTTTACGAATGAAGCAGTTATGGTTGCTACGGAAAGCCGAACATCTTCCCCAGTGCGTATTCCCCGGAACGATCTAACAGGTAGTCATATTCAAATAGCTAATTTATTCCCCTGTGGCGAAGGGGCCGGCTATGCAGGTGGCATTATGAGTGCAGCTATGGATGGAGAATATATCGCTACAAAAATAGTTGGTCATCTATCCGTAAACTAGATTTTTAAATAACACACTTCTGAATGAAATAAAATTAGACTGAAAAGTATTTTAAACTTTGCTATATAACATGCACTTCTTTAATAATTACCATAGCCCATTTCTCTTGATAAAAAAAGGTAGCATAAAAGCTACCTTTTGACATTATAGTTACTTAACAAGGTCGATACCCACAGTGCGATGGTGGTGGTGGTGCTGGGTAGTTGTTGGGGGGATGCCCGCCACTGGGCGGTACAAAATAACCACCTTTTACACTTTTTAAATTTACTCTGTCTAAAGTAGAACCTAAATTTTTAATCGTTTTCATAAAAAAAGTTTTAAAAATTAAAAAATAATTACATAAAAAACCATCGAAAAATATTACAATTACCTGTTCATTTCATTACATAAATAGCTAAACATAACTACTAACTACATGCATTAGGTTAATAAAAATAAATATTACCTCCACCTAACATTTAGGTTGACAGTTGCCAGTCAAAACACCATCTGCATAATAGTTTAAACAACATCCCGTACTACAATCCGAAGCTTTACTACACTTAGAAGTAACGAAATAACCACCTTTTACACTTTTTAAATCTACTCTGTCTAAAGTAGAACCTAAATTTTTATTAATTGTTTTCATAAAAAAAAAATTTAAAAATTAAAAAATAATAAATACACTTATATATGACAAATAGTAACGAAGGAAGTTAACAAAAAAAAATATATTTTACAAATATATTTTTTACAGTTGACATACATTTTTAGACACCAAAACATATTCATATCTATTCACAGTTTGCTATCGTCAATCTTTCGCTTATTCCTGAAATTCTTTCTACGGTGTGTTGTATAGTTTGCTCAAGCCTATCCTTCTTACTTTGTATAACCAGTTGTTTCTTTGCTCGCGTAACACCTGTATAAAGTAATTCCTTAGTTAATATTTTACTATCTAATAAGTCCGGTAAAACAACAAGTACATTATCAAATTCAGAACCTTGACTTTTATGAA
This sequence comes from Phycisphaerales bacterium, assembly GCA_030053995.1. Lineage (GTDB taxonomy): Bacteria > Bacteroidota > Bacteroidia > Chitinophagales > Chitinophagaceae > JASGCP01. Next base: position 2,106 of record JASGCP010000108.1, on the reverse strand, counting down.
TAGTCATAGCAAATACTGTTTCTAACTCTGTAAAATAGGCAGGGGAAAAATCTTTTAAACCAGCATTTGTATAAAAATAAGCCCGTTTATTCCTAATAATGCCCACATCGCCATTCCAAATACCTAAGTCATATCTATTTTTAGTTACTAAAACTGGTCTATTATCATAAAATAAGTCTCTTGTATCTAATCGTAAAATGCGTTCAATTTTTTTATTAATAGCATATAATCCTTGCTTACCATCACGCACTGCTACTAATACACGAGTAGTATTAAAATATATTATAGCTTTTTCTATGTCCTTCTCTTCAATAAATTTTTTATAACCTTCACAAAATACTTCGAGAATATGATCGTCTATTGAAGTGTCAATACAAGCCACATCCTCATTTTTGGTATCATCTTTCTGGCTACCATTGCATAACACCGGTACATCAGCTATAATAAACGATTGTAGTGCTTCCATATTACCATCTAAAATAGCACGGCTTAGTTGCCCAATCATGCTATCTTCTTTAAATCGCCGGCTATACTGCAATTCTGTAATAAAATTACCAATTACAATATTCTGAGGGTGCATAGAAGGGGACTGAATTTTATGAGGCTCATGCGTAATGAAATGATTAATAAATGCTATACGATCTTCTGAAAATTGGTTGGTATGGGATATTGTACCACACAAATCATGCAATAAACTACCAGCTTCTACTGAAGAGAGTTGATTTTTGTCGCCAAGCAAAATAAGCTTTCCATCGGGACGCAGTGCTTGCAACAACTTTGCAAATAAAGGAATATCAATCATGGACGCTTCATCAATAACAATACAATGATACGGTAGATGATTTCTTTCATTATATTGAAAATAAATAGAATGGGGGATATAACCTAAAAGATTATGTAATGTTTTAGGCTGTAGTGCCTCAATTTTACTTTTAATATTTTCGGGTAAACTTACATGTGTGTTTTTTAGTGCTTCAGCCATACGCATGGCAGCTTTACCAGTAGGTGCAGCAAGGGCAATTTTAATTTCGGAGTCTAAAGTATATAACAAACAAAGCACTTTAGCTAAGGTATTGGTTTTACCAGTACCCGGTCCACCAGTAATAATTGAAAAATCTTGAAGCACTGTTTGCAAAGTAGCCACCAATTGCCAGTCCGTTTTTTGATTGTCAGGAGAAGTGGTCTCTCTAAAAGAACTAATCAGGCTCATGATATCCTTTAACCGCTCCATTCGACCGGCTAACTGAGCAGTACTGTTGTTAATTAATGATAATATCTTATCAACAACAATAGACTCATATCTAAAATATCGATGAAAGTATAGTTTGTTGTTGTATAAAACGATAGGTGCAAATGTATCCGTATCAGTAGCAACAAGATGTTTTTGCGTTTTCAATGCTGCAATATCCCAAGGAGCTGTTTCAGATTCTTTTTCTTCATCCGATAAATTGAACGTATCTAAATTGATACAAATACTGCCTTCTGATAATTTTTTTGACAATTGATACATAAAAGGCTCTATGCTCTTATTATTAAATGCCTGAGCAAATTGATGGTGGATATCGTGCATAAGTATATGTTTGTAAAATTAAAAGTACTATTGGGTCAATTGCTACCTCGACAAATATTTTTACTAATCATGCCCAAATTATATTTTATTTTACATAATATAGTATATTTGCCTTACTTGTTTGATAGGCGTGTTCAATAATCTATCAAATAAAAAAATTGGTCCGGTGGCCGAGTGGCTAGGCAGAGCTCTGCAAAAGCTCCTACAGCGGTTCGAATCCGCTCTGGACCTCTTTATTTATTTTTTATTAGGTATCTTTTGCAAAACCAATTGTTTTAGTTTGAATCTCTCTAACTGTCTCTATGGTGAATCGATTAGTGAAATACGAAAAGTTAGTCGACTTTTAAGCGTAAATTGGGTGTTTTTTTAAGGTCATTTATTTGAATCACGAATTACACAGATTTTACTAATTCCCCCCAGATAAATATGGGGACAATTGATCTTTTTTATTCTATATAAATCAGGGCTATTGATCTTTTTTTGGCTCTATGACGAAAATGGTGGGTAAAATGTTAGAAGTTTGATGACTTTAAAAA
>JASGCP010000107.1 GCA_030053995.1 Phycisphaerales bacterium | reverse complement strand
AATGGTAATCAATATGAAAGTGAGCTAAGTTACCCACTCTTTTCGTCATAGAGCCACCAATCTTTATTTATTTAGATTCAAAACTATAACACCAAGTTTATCATTTTACCTTGTATATAAATAATTTTTTTAGGCTTAATACCATTCAAGTTTTTCACAATTATAGGATTTTGTAAGACTATATCCTCTATTTCTTGTTGAGACGAATTGAGCGAAATATTTAAACTAACCTTTACTTTACCATTAATACCAATAGGATATAATTTCGTAGTCTCCATGAGATATTCATCATCGTAATTAGGATAGCCTGATTTACTAATGCATGATTTATGTCCTAACAAATTCCAAATTTCTTCAGTAATATGCGGTGCATAAGGATACAATACTACCAGCAAGGGCTGAAGGATTTCCTTTTTAGAACAATTAACTTCTGTCAATTCATTAACGGCTATCATAAAATTACTAACGGCTGTATTCATAGAAAATCGTTCTGTGTCCTCTTGTATTTTTTTGATTGTACGATGCAGTATTTTATACTCTTTTTCTGTAGGTGTGTCGTTCGTCCATATTGCCCCCTTTTGTTCATGAAAAAACAAGCGCCATAATTTTTTTAAAAAACGATGTACGCCTTCAATACCTTTTGTGTCCCATGGCTTACTTTGTTCAATAGGTCCCAAAAACATTTCATACATCCTAAAAGTATCAGCACCGTATTTATCAACTAAAAAATCAGGGCTCACCGCATTGAGTTTCGATTTACTCATTTTTTCTACTTCTTGTCCGCATATATATTGCCCATCTGGTTCTAGAATAAAATCGATATCAGCATCTTGCCCTTTTGTATTCTTTAGAAAACCTTCTTTAAAAACCGGTACATCTAAAGCTAAGCCATCTACCATATTGACATCAACATAGATGGGTATAAAGCTAATATTTTCTACATACATAATAGTACCTTCATTAATATTGGTACCTAATAGAGACAATAATTTTTTTGCAACATTTTGAATCTCTATTGAATTTATTTTTTTTTGTTTGAGTGCTTCCATTTGATAATATGAGATGAAAAGCCCTTTATCACCAGAGTTAAATTCTCCGCCCTCTTTTATATTATCCGATTTTTTATCAGAATAATAACAAGTAATATTTACTCTATAAACAAACCGGCTACTACCTTGTATCATTCCCTGATTAATCATTTTTTTAAAAGGTTCTTGAAAAGGAATATACCCCATATCATACAACACTTTCGTCCACATGCGGCTGTATAATAGATGTCCTACCGCGTGTTCTGTGCCACCTAAATAAACATCGACTGATTGCCAATAGTTTAAGGCTTCTTTGCTACAAAATGCTTGGTTGTTGTGTGGATCAATATATCTTAAAAAATACCAGCTACTACCAGCGAAGCCGGGCATAGTATTCGTTTCTCTATACCCTGTAATTGGCGTACCTTTGTAATTGATGGTAGTAGGTTTATTCCATTGTTCATCATTACTCAGGGGACTTTTACCATCCTTACCAGGTTTGATTGTATCTAATTTGGGTAGTACCAGAGGTAGTTCATCTTCAGAGAGCGGATAAGCTACATCATCCTTCCATATAATTGGTATTGGTTCACCCCAGTATCGTTGACGACTAAATGCAGCGTCTCTAATTTTAAAATTTTCCTTACTATGCCCAATGTTTAATTTTTCAATTTCTTGAAGGATTATTTCTAAGGCTATGTTCATGGGTTTGTTTGATAGCATACCACTATTTGAAAGAATAGCTTCCTTAGTAGGATTAGCATTTGTACCATCAAAATCTTTACCTAAAATATTCGTTATAGGTATTCCAAATTTAGTAGCGAAGTTAAAGTCTCTTTCATCCCCGCAGGGTACCGCCATTACAGAACCAGTACCATAATTAGCTAACACATAAGAAGCAATATAAATAGGGATATTCTTTTTTGTAAAGGGATGAATAGCAAAAGCTCCTGTAAAGCAACCCGTAACCGTTTTATCAGCCATTCTTTCTCTTTCAGATTGACGGCTAATATCTTCTTGATACGATGTAACTGCTTTTTTATATTCTAGTGTTGTAATTTTATTGCTTAGTCGATGTTCTGGTGATAGCACAATAAAATCGACACCAAAAATTGTTTCTGGTCTTGTTGTATAAACAGTAATTTTTTCTTCAGGATGATTAAGGATTTCAAAATTTATATCGGCACCGCGACTTTTTCCGATCCAATTCCGTTGCATATCTTTCATGGAATCCGACCATTCTAAACTTTCCAAATCATTTAATAGTCTATCTGCATAAGCGGTTATACGAAGATACCACTGCTTTAATTTTTTACGAGTAACGGGGTGTCCCCCGCGTTCACTTAGTCCGTTCACAACTTCGTCATTTGCAAGGACGGTACCAAGTGCTTCACACCAATTAACTTCGCCCTCACTGGAATACATAAGACGATAGTTCATAAGAATTTGTTGTTGCTGTGCAAAGGTGAACTTACGCCAATCGTCAGCAGAAAATACTTGTCCAGTTTTTTGGGAACGATGCAATCCTTCGCTACCTTTTTTTGTAAAAATATCAACTAAACTTTCTATTTTTTCAGCTTTTTTGTTATGCACATTGAACCAGCTATTAAATAGTTGCAAAAAAATCCACTGCGTCCATTTATAATAAGAATCATCGCAGGTTCTAAATGAGTTATTCCAAGGGTAACAAAAACCAATTTTATCGAGTTGCTTTCTAAAGTTTGCTATATTTTGTTCGGTGCTGACAGCAGGGTGAATATTGCGTTCAAGTGCATATTGTTCAGCGGGCAGTCCAAATGCGTCATACCCCATTGGATGTAAAACATTAAATCCTTTTAATTTCTTGTATCGTGCATAAATATCACTTGCTATATAACCTAATGGATGTCCTACATGCAACCCAGCACCACTCGGATAAGGGAACATATCTAAAATATAACATTTAGGCTTACTATTGTCGATAACAACATCATAAATTTTATGATCTTGCCAGTATTGTTGCCATTTTTTTTCTATGGTTTTAAAGTTATATTCCATACGATTTGATTATGTTTTATATTGCGAAGTTATAATAAAAAATAATAAACATAACTTTTAGGATACATTGGAATCGATGAATAGGAATTATAAATCTGATGTTGATATACCTAAAAATTACTTTGGTTCTTCAACAACAAATAATCTCCTTACATTTTCTATTCGTTTAACTCGCTTTCTTGCAATTTCACAATATTCGTGGCTTATGTCAACGCCGATGTATCGTCGGCACATTTCCGTTGCAACTCTTGCAACTGTTCCGCTACCACTCATTGGGTCAAATACTATGTCGCCTTGATTTGTCCATGATTTTATATGGTCCCTTACAAGTTGACAAGGAAAAGGAGCAGGGTGTCCTTTTGCTTCTTGATCTTCTTGTTTTTTGCCTACCACATATTCCCAAATATTCCCTTTAATTTTTTTGTCTTTAACAGGCTTTGCCATTTTATCCCTTGTCTGTTCATTTTTTGAGAAGTTTTTGTATGTTGTACCTTTAAGCTCTAAACCCGCATGCAAACAATCAACCATTAAGGGATTATGTGTCTTTACAGTTGCTTTACTAAAAACAAACATAAATTCAAATTCATTATTGTAACGTTTGCGATAAATTTGAGGTATTGGATTTGTTTTGCGAAAAATCATGGTATCATGCAAATTAAAACCAATTTCTCTAAAATAAAGAGCCTGTTTAAAACTTGTCCCTGTTTCATTACCTTCTATAGTTGCGTCATTTACAACCCAAACCACAACACCCCCTTTTTTGGTAACTCTGTATAATTCTTTTGCTATATCTTCAAATGGAAAATCAAATCCTTTGTAATTTCTCAAATTATCATAAGGGGGTGAAGTAACTGTTAAATCAATAACCTCATCGTTAAAATTTTTCATTATTTCAACACAATTACCTTCAATAATTTGATTTATATATTTATCTATGTTCATGCTCATTATTTTAGTGTAAATAATTCGTTGTCTGATATTGCATTAATAATTTTAATTCTGCTTTCAATTTTGTTAACTTTGATAAGCTCTGCTAATGCATCTTTATGACTCATGTGCATAATTTTTTCTCTTTCTTTTGATAAAAAATATAATGCTTCTTGTTTCGAAATAGATATACTTTCTGTAGCAACACATTTCTCAATATCCCAAAGTGGTTCAATTTTCTTTGAAAATGAAAGGATTGTTTTGTTGATAGCTAACCAATAATCTGTAGCACTTTTTGAAGGGTTAAGTGTTTGAACGGTCTCAAATATTTTCTTTAAAAGATTTTCAGCTTTTGCTTTGCTTTCCACTTCCGAATAAGAGAGTAATAGTGCAATATGGGAATATGTGAAAATACAAACATTTGCTGTCGTTGCTTGTTGATAAATCTGACTTGAAGATGTTGGTAGTTGATAGATAGGACAAACAACCATTGCGTAATTTTTACCGTGTTTCCAGCCATGCATTGCTTGTACTTTGAAATCTTTTTGGTTTTTAGCTGTTCGGCTTAGTCTAAATGCCTTTGCATCTGCTACAAAACTATAATCTTTTGAAATTACTTCAACATCTGCTATATCTGCTCTTTCTTTGAGAACAAAACTTCTAAGTCCTAATGCGGTATAAGCTAATGAGCATAAACAGTCTGTATATTTCGAGTATAACTTTTCTTCACTTGTATCATACCCATAACTTTCAGGGATATTGCCACAAAGTCGTAAATGGTTAATAAGTGAAGAAATGCCATTTTTGTTTATTTCTGCTTCTAACTCTTTTTCTAATTTTTCCGTATCATTACCAAAGTGTCCACTAAGTTTTCTGATTTCTTCAACCCAATAGGCTCGTCTTTTAATAGCTTCGTTTGATATTATTTTATTCATTTATTTTCTTTCAAATTATTAGTTTCAAAGATACTAAAATTGTTAGTACAGTCTGTTGAATTGTTGTTGCATTGACAAACATTAATGTTGAAATAAGTATTAATTTTAACATGACAACAGATACTTAAACACATAATTACCTTATCAAGAAATCTTCAAATATCATGAAACATGCCTGCATACTCATCTTCATTGTAGCTTGTAACCTCTGTGTTTTTTGTCAGGAACAACTACCTTTTCAAAATACGAGCTTGCCCATAAATACAAGGATACAAGACCTCTTAAATCGACTAACCATACCTGAAAAAATAGAATTATTACAATACAACAGTGAAGGTATTCCACGCTTAAATATTCCATCATATAACTGGTGTGTAGAAGGATTGCATACTGTTGGTCGTGATGGTATCGCTACAATTTTTCCAATGCCTATTGGTATGGCAGCAACATTTAATCCGCAATTGATTCAGGAAGTCGGTAATTGTGTTGCTACTGAAACAAGGGCAAAGTATTACAATTCAATAAAGCACGGTATGACAGGTCGTTATGTTGGGTTGAGTATTTGGGCACCGAATATTAATATTTTTAGAGATCCACGCTGGGGACGAGGTTCTGAGACTTATGGTGAAGATCCCTTTTTAACTGCTAGCATGGGCGTGGCGTATATTAAAGGACTGCAAGGGTTAGATAGCAATAGACTTAAAACGGCTGCTTGTATGAAACATTTTGCTGCTCATAGTGGTCCAGAAGCCATACGCGACTCTTTTGATGCGGTGGTAGGAGAAAAAGATTTGCATGAAACCTATTTGTATGCTTTTAAGCAGTTAGCCGACAATCATGTGGCGGGCGTTATGGGTGCTTATAATCGTTTAAATGGGGTGCCTTGTTGCTCAAATCCTTATTTACTAACCGATGTATTAAGAAAAGATTGGCATTTTAAAGGTTATATCGTTAGCGACTGTGGTGCTCTTTATGATATTTGGGCAGAACATAAAACTGATACAAGTCCTGTAAGTGCGGTCGCTCATGCTTTTAAATCAGGGCTCACCATGAATTGTGATGGGCCTATTCGTAAACTCGCACTTCAAGCATATCAAGAAAAAAAGATTTCGGAACAAGATATTGATAGCGATTTATCCTACAATTTGAATATTGCTATGAAATTAGGATTATTCACTGATCAACAAGATAGTTTATACAAAAATTATGGCTTAGATAGTGTACACAATCAGTACCATATAGATTTAGCAAAACAAACAGCCATAGAAAGTATGGTATTACTTAAAAATGATGGCGTTTTACCTTTACGGTTTGACCAATATCGTTCTTATCTTATTAAAGGTGCACGAGCAGCAGACATTGATGTAATTATTGGCAACTACCATACGATTAACGATAAAATGGTCAATTTTGTTGAGGGGTTAGTAAAAGCTATACCCGACTATGCCAAGGTTGACTATGATCGCGGGTATAATGACAACGACACCGTACACTTTGGTTCTACTTGGCATTCACAGTTTGCCGATATTATTATTGCTTTTGTTGGTTTATCGCCTGTTTACGAGGGCGAAGCTGGAGACGGATTTTTATCATATTCAAAAGGCGATAGGAAAGATTTAGAGCTACCGCGTGCACAAATAAAATATATAGCTGCATTAAAGGAATCAATGGGCAACAAGCCATTAATTGTCGTTGTTACGGGTGGTAGTGCACTTAATGTTGCCCCCTTACTACCTTATGCAAATGCATTGATTATGTCTTGGTATCCGGGCGAACAAGAAGGACCAGCCTTAGCAGATTTACTTTATGGGAAAGCTAATTTCTCGGGACGATTACCAATAACCTTTTACAAAACCATTAACGATCTACCTTCCTTTACTTCTTATGACATGACGAATAGGACTTATCGATATTTCGATAAACCCGTATTATATCCATTTGGCTACGGGTTAAGTTATACTAATTTTGATTATGAACGCCATACTGATCCTTTACCAATTTATAAGCCACAAGATACAATTCAGTTTTCAATAAAAATAAATAATGCTGGCAATATAGCAGGCAAAGAGGTTGTACAAGTTTATATGAGTTATCCTTCAGAAATGCAACACAAGCCCATAGAAGAGTTAAAGTATTTAGATAAAGTATATTTAGAAGCCCATCAGTCTAAAGATATTCAAATAAGAATACCTGTAAACGAGCTAAAAAAATGGGATACTCATTTACACGAATGGGTACTCAGTAGTGGTACTTATAGCGTATTGGTAGGTAGTAATGCACAAGATCAACGGATAAAATATTTACTTGAAGTAAAAACAACCAAATAAGGCTCTATGACGAAAAGGGTGGGTAAAATGTTAGAAGTTTGATGACTTTAAAAATG
>JASGCP010000106.1 GCA_030053995.1 Phycisphaerales bacterium | reverse complement strand
TAAAGTCATCAAACTTCTAACATTTTACCCACCCTTTTCGTCATAGAGCCAAAATTAACTAAGTCCACCTATTTCATCATTGCAGTTTTTTAACATTTATTTAATAAACTATTCGTTATAAATTCAGTCTAACAAATTAAAAATTATTTTTATTCATTTTTAAATACTTACAATGATGTATTACCATCCAACTTTAAAATTACAGGTTATTAACAGGCAACATCTAAAACATGTTTTTGCAGGTAAGTCTTTGGTTCCTTCTTCCAATGATTGTAGTAGTAAACCTTGCAGTGGTAAGTTAGATTGTTCAGTTTGTAATCAAGACTGTAGGGCTAATTATTGCTCGTAGCTTATTCATAGTTTACTTGTACAGTTTATTAATTCAGCCATAGAATCTTGGTATATCGTTCTCGGTTTTAGTGTAGTGTTTTTTTATTTATCTTAAAAAGAAAATTATTTTATGAAATTATTTTATTACTTGGGTTCTTCGGTAACTAGGGGCGAAAGCAAATTAATTGGTGGTAGAAACTCTCGTGTGGCATGTTATAATAATGGATATACATGTACAGGATGGAGCGACTGTTGTAGTGGATGTTGTAAGGCTGATCACGATAATTGGAAAAATTGGATATGCCGAGAGGCAAGTGTATGCGACAATTAGTTGGATAGTTGGGGGGCTTTATGATAAGATTTCCAATATCCTATCTTTAAAAAAATCGTAAAAAATACGAAGTGGGGATTTTTAGAATTGCTGATTTTATAAAATTGTACACTAAAGTATTTTAATAATGTTTTCTAAAGTTCTCTTGTCGCTACTAAATTGGTGGTACCTGCAAACATCAATGGTTTTAGTTCCATTGATAAATCAAAAAATCTTTTGATTTATCAAAAAAAAATACATTTGCACAATTTTTCACCGAGGTTTTGCAAACCTCACAAATAATTTAAATATGAAGCAAAAAACAATCAGGTTGGGCGTTTCTTTAACGAGAATTGAAATTAAGGAAATAAATGAATAAATGGTGATACAGTAAAATCTTGTCGTGAAAATGGGGAAATTTGTCAAGCTAAAGTCCCGGGTGAGTGTTGCTCTGGATGTTGTACCTACAATTCGGCTGAAGATGTATCGTATTGTGTTGCCTGTAGCTAATGTCGCAAGTAGTTTAGATTAAGCAAGGTTAAAGGACTTGGTTTGCTGATGGCGATTGATAATCATGCGTCTTTCTATGGCTATTAGTAGATTGTTATCCTATTTCCATGCAATACCACGCAGGGTGTTGGCGTTGTTTGTCTTTATTTCCTGATAACTCGTAAAATTAGGGGCTTTCAGTTTTAAAAGCATACCAAGATCGTCAAAATTATCGGAACCAGTTATATAGGCTAAGGTATCATTGACGATACTAATATTTTCAAGATCAAACCGGGCAAAATTGTCGATTGGTGTTTCTGTCCAATTAGCACCGCCATTAAAAGAAGAAAACAAGGATGTGCCCATAGCCCATATTTCTGTTTTTATGCCATCAGTTGTTGTAGCAAATGCTACAATGTTATCGATTGGATTAGGTAGAGAATTTATTTGTTGCCAATTGTTGCTGGTTTGTGCAGCATCTGATGATGTAAAGATGAAACCATTCCCTATATCATCACGAGCCCCAACCAGAACTGTTTTGGTATTAGGAACTAATATGGATCTATTAAATGTAAAAGTATTAATGTTAACGATATTAGGCGTAACATTGTTCCATGTTAAGCCACCATCATTGCTTTTAAAAACATTTCCCTCGTAACCTACTGTTAGAAAAGAATTGGGGTACAAGGGTATTATTGAAAGCAAAACGACCTTCAAATTATTGACTTCAATCTCGTTCCAAGTATTACCGCCATCAGTAGTACGAAAAATTGCTGAATCACCAACGGCAACGCCTATATTTTCATCTAAGAAACTAACATCATTAAAAGTTCGTGCGTTAGTTTTTTTTCTAATTTCTTTCCATAATCTGCCCGAGTCGTCAGATATAAAAATACTTTCAGAATAACCGGTTGCTACAAAACGGTTTGTATTTGGTACACTCGTTACACTTGTTAGATTAGTCGCCGGCACAATCGTACCTTGTTGCCATGTATTCCCAAAGTCAACCGTTCTAAAAATCGTACCGCCATCTCCTACGGCTACCCCAATTCCTAATATCTTCGATATAGTATTCGCAGAATTATCTGTAATTTTTGAACAGCTACATAAAAGGACGATTAGTAAAATAGAAATTAATGCATTATGAATATTGGTCATGTTGAATAGAATAAAATAGGTTGATACGATATCGGTGTATAATTTTTTTACAAAAAAATGGACTACATGCAATCAGCTAAATCGTGGGATAAATTATGTACATTACTGCCAAATGTAATTTTTAATTTTTATATTCATAGTTGCGAACAAATATAAGATTAAGATTGTCGTATAATTATGATAAAGTATTTGATGAAAACAAACAAGGTATGCATTTTGTTGCTTCTTATGATGCTATTCGGTACTGCCCATGCTATGTATGGTAAAATTGATACCGTTTACATCACTTTGCAAGAAGCTGAAAAACAGTTTTTTAAAAAAAACCTATCCTTGTTAATTGCAAAATACAATATTGACATCGCTACTGCTCAAATTATTCAGTCCAAATTATATGCCAATCCCAACCTTCAATATACCATGGATGTTTATAACCCGCTTAATTACAAGTGGTTAGACTTATCCAACAAATATGGTGAGTTTGCGATTCAGGTTAATCAGCTCATTATACTAGCCCGTAAAAGATATAAATCCATACAATTAGCACAAACGAATAAAAAGATCAATGAGCAAAGTTATTATGATCTTATCCGAACGCTCCGTTATCAGTTGCGTAGTGATTTTTACAATGCTTATTTTCTTCAAAACTCATTCAATACTTACACCAAACAAATTGAATACCTCACCTATCTCAGTGATTCTTACAGTAAATTTGCACAGCAAGGTATAGTAACGCTAAAAGACGCTATAAGGATTACTTCACTTTTATATTCTTTAAAAACAGAGCAAACCGATTTTCAGAACCAGTTAACGGTGATTCAAGCAGATATGCAATTATTATTGCAGGATCCGCATCATCACTTTATTGTTATTGCTGATCCTAATACGGCTACTAATGATAGTGTATCCAACTTAAATTTGGGTAATTTAATGGATACCGCATTTGCCAATCGATATGATTTACAGGTTGCTTTATCAAATGTACAATACAGTAAGCAAAACTTATCTTATCAAAAAGCATTAGCGGTTCCTGATCTTACTTTAAGTAGTCAGTATGATCGAAGGGGCGGTTTTGCTATTAATTCAACGATTGTTACCGCTACGATGGATGTTCCGGTGTTTAATCGAAACCAAGGTGGTATTTTAGCAGCTAAATTAGGAATTGATGTCAACAATCTAACGTTACAACAACAGGAAACAATTGTTGAAACAGATGTTCACCAAGCCTATCAAAAGTTGTTATTTACCGATAAAAGTTTGCGTACCTTTGATACCAGTTTTCAAAATAAATTTCAAGAGGTGTTGGGTGATGTTGGCACAAGTTTTCAAAATAGGAATATCAGTATTTTAGACTTTACTGATTTCACCGAATCTTATAAAAACAATATTTTGCAAATCAACAATTTGAAAAATGCTAAGATGCAAGCGATTGAGCAATTAAACTTTGCAGTAGGTAAAATTTTATTCTAGTAACAATTGAATTTATAAAATAACATAATATGACGAATAAGCGGTTACTGTGCTTTGGATTAGGATTTTTATTAATAATTGGGTCAGCCTGTAAGTATAAAAATATTAGAGTATTACCACCGCAAACTGATAATTTATCGGCTATCTTAACGGATACAGTAAGACAACATATTATTATCGATACGGTTAAATTGGAAAAACTTGATGATGCAATTACGCTTACCGGTCGTGTGGAGGTTGATCAAGATAATCTAGTAAAAGTTTACCCTATTGTTGGGGGACTTGTAAAAGATTTGTTCGTCCAATTAGGTGACTATGTTCATAAGGGACAGACTTTGGCTACTATCTACAGTGGTGAGATTGCTGATATTCAAGATCAATTAGCCAATAATAAAGCAATACTAAAAAATGTTGAAAAAAACTTACAAGTAACACGACAACTTTATGCTGCTAATTTAGCTACCGATAGGGATGTTGCTTCAGCTGAAGCTGATTTTAATAAAGCACAGGCAGACTTAAATAAGGTCATTCAAATGAATAAAATATTCCGGTCTGAAAACAATGCTGAGGAAAGCATTGTTGCCCCTATATCCGGTTTTATTATTGAAAAAAATATATTGAAAGGCATGGAGTATAGTCTATCGGCTAGTAGTTTAACTGACTTATTTAGTATTGCTGACATAGAAGATGTATGGGTTATGGGCAATGTTTTTGAGGTTGATATTGCTAAGATGCATGTCAATGATCCGGTGGATATTCATGTTTTAGCTTATCCTAAGAAAGTGTTTAAAGGGCACATCGATAAAATTTTTAATATACTTGATCCTGATTCCCGGGTTATGAAGGTGCGTGTTAAAATAGAAAATGAGGAATTATTATTAAAACCTGAAATGTTTGCATCATTAGTCGTTCATTATCAAGATTTAGACGCCAATTATGTATTACCGGCCATTCCTTCTAAAGCAATTATTTTTGATAAAAACAAAAATTATGTAATTCGTTATATAGATTCAAACCATGTAGAGCCAATTGAAGTAGAAGTTTATAAGGATGATAACACAATAGCTTTTATTAAGTCCGGTCTTAAACCAGGCGACAAAGTGGTTTCTAAATTTAACCAGCTTATATTTAATGCTTTTAAATATTTAGGCCAATAAGATATTTATGATATAGGTGGATTTACCAAGTAAAGAGTGGCAAAATACAATAACTATCTTTAAAAATAATTCTGTTTTTTTACCACAATAGCAAAACAATTTAGCCAAGTATAGTTCTGAAACAATTCGATATGTTTTTTTTATTGCAACAGTTGTTCGATTGTCAATTAATGAGTTAAAGATTGTGCAAAAGACCATAGATCATTAAAAGATGCATCTATAAGAGGATGTGGTAATATAATATCTTGATGCGTTGAAGTAATTAAAATGGTTTTCATTCCTGCATTACGCCCAAACTGCATATCGGATAAACGATTACCAACCATAATTGAATATGAAAAATCGATACTAGGGAAATCTGACTTTGCTTGAAGTGCCATACCAATATTGGGCTTTCTATTAATGGTTGTTCTATCAACATCGGTGCAACAATATATTTTATCAATAGAACCGCCGCCGACTTTAATTTCGTTAAGCATATAATGATGTATCTCTTCTAAGGTATTTATGGTCATGGTTCCTAATCCTACACCTCGTTGGTGCGTAACAACAATTGTTTTATCAAAATGAGGTTTTAATAAAGCAAAAGATTCTATTACGCGTGGATAAAAAATAAACTCTTCTTTTGTTTTAATATTTCCTTTATCATATTCGTAGTTAATCACCCCGTCACGATCTACAAACAGTGTCCAGTTACAAGGTGCATGTGTAAAAAATGGTAATGTGCTATTCATGAGTTAACTAAACAAATTGCTTTCAACGAGTTCGCAAAGAATGTGTCCTATCAAAATATGACTTTCCTGTATTCGTGGGGTAATTTTTGAAGGGACATTAATGAGGTAATCAGATATATCTTTCATTTTCCCGCCGGTTTCCCCCGTAAATCCAATTGTAATTACTGATTTTTGTTTGGCTGTTTCAAATGCCTTAATAATATTGACACTATTACCGCTTGTACTTAGTCCAATTAACACATCCCCTTTTTTAGTAATACCGTCTATTAATCGGGCATATATTACTTCATAGCTATAATCGTTAGCTACTGCTGTTAAATAAGATGTATTACAATGCAGGGCTTCTGAAGGTAATGCTTTTCTATCTTTATAAAATCGGCCACTAAATTCGGCAGCAAGATGTTGGGCATCGGCAGCACTGCCCCCATTGCCACAGAAGTAAACGCTATTACCATTTTTGAAAGCGGTAGTAGTAACGGTTACAATATTTTCGATTGATTTTAATAGAATCGGGTCTTTCAGAATAGATTGTTTCACCAAAATAGATGAATCAATAATTGCTTCAATTTTACTCATATTTAATAGCCTATTTTTTCACGAATATTATAAATACTTTTACTAACCCCCATACGCAAAATTAACTCACACAAAAAACCGGTTACAAACAAGAGTGTACCAATAGTCATTAAGAAAAAAGCTGCATACAAAGATATACGATTATATAAGGCGATACCTGGTTCGGTAAATTTTACAAAAATGAGGTATAGAATATCTATAAACCCCAGAAAGAAAAATGTTATACCACCAACACCAAAAAAGTGCATGGGGCGTCTTGAAAATTTACCTACAAAAGTAATGGTCATTAAATCTAATGCCCCATTAACAAATCGATCAATACCAAATTTGGAATAGCCATATTTACGCGGTTGATGTTTTACCTCCTTTTCTCCTATTTTATTGAACCCGTTCCACTTAGCTATAACAGGAATGTAGCGATGCATTTCCCCAATAACTTCGATATGTTTCACCACCTCTAATTTATAAGCCTTGATTCCACAATTAAAGTCATGCAAACGAATTTTTGTAAACCAGCTTGTGACACGATTATAGACTTTCGTTGGTAAAGTTTTAGTCCATGGGTCAAATCTTTTTTTCTTCCATCCGCTAACTAAATGAAGGTCATTCTTAATAAGAAAGTCATATAGGGCGGGTATTTCTTCTGGTGAATCTTGTAAGTCTGCATCCAGTGTAATAACCACATGCCCGGTTGCATGCCTAAATCCTTCATTGAGTGCTGCACTTTTACCATAGTTTCTTTGAAAGCAAATACCTTTACAGTTGGGATTCTTGGTAGCGATTTCTTTAATTACATGCCAGCTATTATCGGTACTCCCATCATTAACAAACAAAACCTCATAAGAAAAGCCGCGTTGTTCCATGACTTGTTTAATCCATTCGCTCAATTCTGATAACGAATCCGCTTCGTTGAACAAAGGAATGATAACACTAATGTCTAAATTCATACATAAAAAGATATACATACAAAGCTAAATAAAAATAATGAGTAAGTCTTAGCCCTTTTGTTTTTTTAGCCTTATTGTTTTCCTATTTATATTGGTGTCTGTAATCATTAATTCCGGCTCTATGACGAAAAGGGTGGGTAAAATGTTAGAAGTTTGATGACTTAAAAAATGATAATTTGGTATTTTACAAGGTCATTTTTCTTTCTTTTGTCTTGATAC
>JASGCP010000105.1 GCA_030053995.1 Phycisphaerales bacterium | reverse complement strand
TGATGACATAGAACATTATCAAAAAATAATAGTTGCTTTAACAGAAACAGATAAAATAATGAAAGAGATTAACAATACAATGCAACTATTTGATTTTTAGATAGTTAAAATTGGTATATCCAAATATATAATTGCCTAAATAATTAGGTGATGCGTTTGATTCTATGACGAAAAGGGTAATTAAAATGCCAAAAGTTAGTCCCTTTTTAAAAGCCATGTTTCTTTAGCCCGTTGTTCAGCTTTTATTCAGTTTCAGTTTGTATTCTTAAAAAAAGAAGTAAATTTGGATAAATACAAACAAATTATAGAACAATGAAACAAAAAACAACTTATTTAGGTGCTCGTTTAAACAGAAGCAACTTGAAAAAAATATTAGGGAGTAGCGGGCAAGTGCAAGTGCTTACTTGTACAAAAGATAGCGATTGTGATATCGTTTGCAAAGGCCATGGTAATCACTATTGTAGTGCTGAACCTATACAGTACCCTTGTTATGGTTGTTCGGGTGGTATAGTATGTGTCTATACATCTTCTGCATTAGCAGTTCCGGGTTATTGTGGCTAAATCATTTTTTTTAGATAATAAGAACAGTAGCACTTAAGACTAAAGAATGAAAGAAACTCTTTAACAAAATAAGTGTGTAATTTTTCTTTCTTTTGTCTTGATACAAAAGAAAGAATCCTGCCGTAGAGACGAGGCATGCTTCGTCTCTACTTATAATTTCACCTTCGCCATTTTCGATGGGCAATTCTTCGCCTTTTTTAAAAAACCATTCTTCTGAGGGCATTTCGGCGATATACTCAACGATAATCAATATGAAGATAAGTCCCCCCTTTCGTCATAAAGCCAAGTATTTTTATCCCAATAAAAAAAAGAAAAACTATAAAAAAAAAGAAAAACTATAAAAAAAAAACCTACCTTTGCGTAATTATTTACATTTTAAAATCAGTAATTATGAAAAACATTTCAAAAAATTTGGGTGGATTATTAGACAGACAAAGTTGCAAAAACATAAAAGGTGGATTAACACAAAAAGCATGTAATCCTAGCAACAACAAATGTCAACGATATGCCGCTTTTGATGGTTCTTGGTTAGTAAATTCTGCTGATTGTGGTTTCTCGCCAGATATTTCAGCAAGAGAGTATTGTCAATCAGGAGCATACTTACCCGGTGGCTATGGTTGTGCACCAACTATGTGCGATGATTCTAAATGCTAAATTGAACTGATTTATTTTTTAAAAGTCAGCGGTAGAGCAGAATTTATTTTGTCCTATCGCTGACTTTTTTTATTGCACCTTAGCAAGATAATATACAAGTGCAACAGCAGGGAGTAGTTTATTATTTGAAATAACATGATCTCATTAATAACAGTATAACAATTAAAAATCATACCTTTGCGAGCTAATAACAACTTTTTAATTCGACAAGAAAATATGAAAAAAATACTTTTTATAGCAACAATTGCTCTATTAGGGGTAACGGCGTGCAGAAAAACAAATAATCCAGAAACGCCCAATCCTATAAACAACAATTTTAGTGTTTCGGTTGAAGCAAAGAATAACCAACTAAATCTATTAGCCGGTGAAGATACTGCTACTATACTAATAAGCATCACCAGCTCCGTGCAAACAAGTACTTATACCCTTGTTGCCAGCGATACCACCATCTACAACAACACCATATTGCCTAATAATACCATTATAAGCAATGCCAAGCCGCGTGTTACCTACATGATCGGCTATACTTCAAAAGTTTCAAATCCTACTAAAGTGCTAACCTTTACCGTTACCGATAACAACGGCAACCAAGAATTACAGAATATAACCTTTAATATACGAACAGGATTTGTAGCCAATGTTTATCCCACCAGCCCGAGCGTTTACTTTGGTGGTATCGACTCGCTCGTTGTCAATATAAAAACTGCCCCCAATATTTCCGGTAATTATAGAATTCAATTTAACTCTGATACAGTATATTATCAATCGTTACAATATGACCCTTCAGTAATAATAATATTAAATAACGGTGCCACTGATACCCTCATATATAAAGCACTTACTACGCCTTTTAATGCAAGACAAAATCAATTAGACTACAGAGTTTTATTATCTACAATGACGGATAACCCCCAAGTTGGTAGCACCACCATCAACCTGTTAAATAATTCATTTGATGCAATCATCACACCACTACAGAATATTATTTATAAAGGGTTCGGCGATACGGTTACTATAGCCATTGCAAATATTGCTAATCAAAATACCACTTATTCTTTAAAAATAGACAGTCCCTTTATTTACAAGGGGATGGCTTATACCGGTGGTAGCAGGGTTATGTTACAAAACATAAGAGGCAATAACGGTTTAGATAGCGTTATTTTCCAAGGTAAAAATTTAGGAGGCTTGAATCCTACCTGTACTATTACAAACTCTTTACCTGACTCAAATATAACCCGGGAAACAGGAAAATTACAATTAACTGTTGGTGGCATAACTTTGGTAAGCCCTGCCGATGGTGCTACTAATCAACCTATTCAGCCTATTTTTGTATGGAATAATACTAATCCACAAACTACTTCGTATAAAGTGTATTATGGCACCAATCAAAATAGTTTAGTACAAGACCTAAAAAACTATACGGTTAGCACGAATCTTAGCGATACCATTAGAATTTCTCCTGATGACGGTACCACTTCGCCCTATCTAAGCTATGGTACCCAATACTATTGGAAGGTAGTGGGCATTAATGCCAGTGGTGCACGGGTTGATAGTGCTAGTAGCAGCTTCACTGTTAGAAATGCACTAAATTTGAATACAGTAAGATATCAACCTGGTATAGCAGTATATAATGATAGCCTCTATGTAGTAGGTGGGAGTAATTCTAATGGGAGTAATTATTTTAACAGCGTAGAAGTGTTTAGCACAGCAACCGGTTGGCGAACTGCTACACAAACCTTGAATACACCAAGAGCTGGATTTGGTTTAACGGTTTACAATAATAGTCTCTATGCCGTGGGGGGGGGTACTAATTCCACTTCTATCCTTAGTAGCGTTGAGACATTTAGCCCCGCTAACGGTTGGCAAACCGCCGCACAAAGCTTAAATAAAACAATAAGCGGATTAGGCTTAACCTTATACAAAGATACGCTTTTTGCAATAGGAGGTGCATCTGACAATTTTACTATATTGAATAGCATAGAAACATACACAGGCGGTGCTTGGATAAATTCTTCAGCATCGTTGATTACAGCAAGACACGGCTTTGGTATAGCTACAGCTAATAATAAAATTTATGTAGTGGGGGGATCAGCA
The DNA here is from genome assembly GCA_030053995.1 of Phycisphaerales bacterium. Lineage (GTDB taxonomy): Bacteria > Bacteroidota > Bacteroidia > Chitinophagales > Chitinophagaceae > JASGCP01. Next base: position 4,250 of record JASGCP010000105.1, on the reverse strand, counting down.
TCAGCTGCTACAAATGTACCACTCAATACCGTTGAAGTTTACAATGGTACAAATTGGGCTTATACCCAACCAATGAATACGGAACGGGCATTTCTTGGTTTAGCAACATACAAAAATAAACTGTATGCCGCTGGTGGTCTTTCTCCTGGTGCTTTATATACCAACACAATGGAAATTTTTGATGGGACAAATTGGCGATATGCTACACCCATGCCAACACCACGATTTGGATTTGGTTTTACAGAGTATAATGGTTTACTCTATGCTGTGGGGGGGTATTATAATAATACTACTTTATCTATTGTAGAAATTTATAATCCGGCAACGAATCAGTGGCAGTAGGGGACTACGAGGTATTTTTGGTGTACGAATGATAAAAATAGAGGCATAATAATTGTAGAGACATGCCTCGTTTCTACAATTATTTGACAACTATTCTGTGGCTGAATTATAGCGTTTAATGGTTGCCCCCCAATAGCACAAATAAAAAATTGCCTACGCATTTGGTTACAGAGCCTTTTTTCATTGTTTAGCATTAAATTTACTTCTGTTAGACCCTCAAAAAAATGATTTACCCCTAAATTTGATAAATAATAAATAGGCAAAAAGAACTTTTAGGCATTTATTTTTTGAGGGGCATCGGTGGGGCTACGCCATCCTTGTGCACCCTCAAAATTACTCTTTCATTTACCAAGTCTTAAATCCTGCTTTACACAATCTTTTTTATAGTCTCTACTAATTGCAATATCTTAGGAAGCATTAAAGTTTAATTTTATTATATTTGTAACAGAGATTACAAAAAAGTATAAACAATTTAACAATGGAAAAAATAGAAGTAGTTAACTGGTTTGGCGATTTAAAAACATATCCAGCAGTTATTGCCGATGTTTATAGCGTAGAGGATATGATAAAGATTATAGAAGATCCAATTAAATATCCTTCACCGATAAAGGCGGTAGGGCAAAATCACTCAACAGCACAGTGTTGTGAGGCTGACGGGGGGACCATCGCCAAAATAAAAATGAATAAAATATTAGAAATTGGTGAGGATACAATTACCGTAGAGCCTGGTGTTCTCTATAAAGATATAGCGGAAGCATTAGATAAAGTAAATAAACAACTATATATTAACACCGAAATTGGCTGTTTAACGGCGGGCAGTGCTGCCTGTGCTGCAACTAAAGACTCATCCTTTCCTAACGAATGGGGACAGGTAGGTTCGTATATTACCGCTATACATTTATTAACACCTACCGGCGATAAAATTATAGTAGATGAATCAAAGCCCGATTTATTGAAAGCACTTAGGTCAAGCTATGGTAATTTTGGATTTATTTATCAAGTAACCTTCAAGACAAGAAAAAAAAAGAGATTAAAAGTTTGGCATCAATCGTGGCATGTAAACGATTTTATTGAAAATTTAGAGCTTATCAAACAAACGCCTGCTGCTTTAATGTATTACTTATACCCCTTTGAAAATAAAATTGCGGTAGAATATAGAGCTTATGTGGACGAAAAAGATTATGATCATGCTGAACAAGTCAATACAAGTCTGTGGAAGATTCGTAATCATTTATGGAAACAAACGGCACCGTATTTAGGACAATGGGTAGAACAGTATGCACCACGATTCCTACGCTATCGGCTTGTTGATGGATTTAATGCGGTGGTTCGCTTGGGTATGACCAATTTTTTAAAATCAGACAATACGAATCCTGCTGATCAAATTTTAAGATACCCGGATGTTTCCGATAAACACCGTTATACATTTAGCCTATGGGCTTTTCCTGAAAGAAAATATCCTATTATCTTACCAAGTTATTACCGCTTTTGTCAAGAGTACTATAAAAAGAATGGTTATAGAACTAATTTGCTCAATGTAGGTTATAGAATTGCTCAAGACGCCAATTCTTTGTTTTCCTATTCTTACCACGAGTCTGTTATGACCGTTGACCCTGTATCAACTGGTAATGCGGGCTGGCGTGATTTTTTAGTAGCCTATAATAACTTTTGTAGCAATCTTGACGGCACACCCATGTTTAATCAAACATGGGGTGTTACGAAGGAACAAGCTGAAAAGGCTTTTGGTGAACGATTGGAAATATTTAAAAAAATGCGCAAACAATTGGATCCGCAAAATAGGTTCTTAAATCATTACTTTGCAGCCGTTTTAAATGAGCAATAATTTTTAACTTTATCTTAAAAAAATAGTTTTTCTATGAGTATGGTAGCAAATTTCTATAAAAACAAAGTGATATTTGTTACAGGTGCTACTGGTTTTTTAGGAAAAACATTCATTGAAAAAATGCTTTGGGCTTGTCCCGATCTTAAAAAAATTATTCTTCTTCTGCGTGCTAAACATGAGCATAATTTACAAGAGCGTTACCAAAAAGATATTCTTGAATCAGACATTTTTGAAAGAATTAGAAAAAGATGTATCCTTGAACAGCAGGATTACAAAACATGGATGAATTCTAAAATAGAAGTTATTGGCGGTAACCTTGACAGTCAACATTTCTATTTATCGGATGATGATGTGCATAGTATTTTTAAACAAATAGATATAACCTTTCATATAGCAGCGAATGTTAAATGGGATGATCCTTTTGATGAGGTATTTCGTACAAATGTTATTGGTACAAGATATTTATTAGATGTATGTAAGCAACATGCTAATCCTGATATGCATTTTGTCTATGTATCGACTTGTTTAATTTTTGCTCGATGGATTGGTCGTTGTTGGGAGTTACCCATAGAATTTGCAGAAACAGTCTGTTGCAAAAAACACCGCAAGTTAAAAGACATGAATCCTGATATGTTATTTAAACGAGTTACTCAATATAAAGATCAAGTCGTAAAACAAATATTTAAAAAAGATGAAATTAATCAAAACGACTTGGGTGTGCACAAAAATCTTGTAGAAAACGAAAAGCATAAACTTTTAAATCAAAAAATGGCAGATTGGGGCAGAAAATTGGCTAAGAAATATAACTACAACGACTCCTATACTTTTAGTAAGGCTATTTCAGAGCATATAATATTTACCTACAAATCCCATTTTCGTTGTTCTATTATTCGTCCTTCGGCAATTACAGGAGCGATTACGGACCCCGTTTCAGGTTGGACACAACGGATGATTGCATTTAACCCACTTATTTCTAAAGTTGGTACAGGAAAATTAAAAATTGGAGCGGGTAATCCTAATGCGGTACTAGATTTTATTCCAGTTGATTTTGTAGTTAATGAACTCATCGTGATACCCACTAAAGCAGATGTAATAAAAAATGAAATAGCCGTTTATCACTGTGCCACCAGTAGTATTTTAAGTTTTCGTTTACGGGCATTCATTCAGGCAATAAATGAATATTTTTCTAAGTTTCCTTATCACAATTATGAAAATAAGCCTATTAAAGATGGTCGTGTTCATTTTTTAATACCTATTTGGGTAGCGTTATTGTTTATGAGATTGCAAGCTTTTAGTATTTTTACTGGTACACTAATATTAAACAAGCTATCTTTTATGCCATTCGTTAGTAAAAAGCTAAAACATTGGAATATCTTATATAAAAATATAAGAAATGATATCCGTATTGCTTTAATGTATCAGATTTATTTAACTCGTGGTAACTGGGTATTTGACATTAGTGAAACTGAAAAGTTATACAATAAATTGTCAGATGCTGATAAAAAAACTTTTAACTTTAACATTGTTAATGGTATCAACCCTGATACCTATTGGCAAGAATGCCATCTGCCAGGTATGCGACGTATGTTGCATCAATAAAAGGGCACGCTCTTGTAAAGATTTATAATTATAAATCATGCCTTCTATACATCATGGTAAAGTGGTTATTAGCGGTGCTTCATCCGGTATAGAACAGCGTACGGCCTTGGCACTTGGTAAATGTGATACACATTTATTTTTATAGCTATATACTGTAGTTCCTTGCTTGCCAGTATGTTTAGGTTTCTTCGTTAAGTACCCAAGACTTTAGCTTGCCCTTTCTTACAATGTACTTTATGCAAATATTGCAGATATATTCAATTCTCTTTCTCCTGCCTTATTTGAGTGAGTACAAAATCAGGTGATATATTTAACTTCGCTTGTAAAAAATCGGCTCCATGACGAAAAGGGTGGGTAAAATGTTAGAAGTTTGATGACTTTAAAAATGATAATTTGATATTTTATAATGTCATTTTTCTTTCTTTTGTCTTGATATAAAAGAAAGAAACAAAGAAAAAATCAAGCC
>JASGCP010000007.1 GCA_030053995.1 Phycisphaerales bacterium | reverse complement strand
TGGTAATCAAATATAAAATGTAACTAACTTACCCACTCATTTCGTCATAGAGCCCCCTAATTATTTATCTTTAAAGGCGTTTGCTATACGATCGCTAATATCCTGCAAATGATACTGTGATAAATTATCGGGAATCAAATTAATATTAGCATCGATTGATTTCTTTAAGTTTTTAAGATAGACTTTTACTAACGAAGAAATATCAGATTGCAGGGCAATAGTATTAGCATTGCCTCCTGAAAATGGATTAGCAATGGGTGCAGGATTGTTATTCATGGCAACAAGATTCAAACATTGCGTAACATAAATTTTTTGTAGGTTACGGCGATAAAAATCAATAGGTTTATGGGTAGATAGCTCTGTCCAAATAGACTGTTGCAAAGATTTTAAAAATTCCTCAATGGTATAACTATCAGTTACGCCAAAACGGTTTGTTGACAATAACAGTATATAAAGTTTGGAAGGGTCTAACAATGCTGTGAGTGTAGTTTTTTGAATATCGGCAACGGCATCGTTACTAATAGGATAACTTACCTTATTAAGAATAGCGGTATCAAGCAACCAATAAGGTGTTTGAAAAAGCTGTTTGTTTAAGAAATCCGTTGCTTCTTCTTGTTTATACTTAGGATTGGGCTTGTAAACTGCCCCTGATTGATCTACTGATTTCGGCGTTTCATATACACCAGCAATATTTCTAACTACATGAAAGATATAAGTCTTATACTGCCGCACAAGTACTTGATACATCTCATCTAAATTATCATATAAATCACCTGATACATAAGTCCATGTAGCCAAATGTTTAATTTCTCTTTGTAGATTCAAAATGCCATAGCTGTCTGCTTGCATATTATCATCGCCTAAATCTTCAGTTTGATCTCTTGGATCGTAAGGGTTACTTTCTGTTCCAAAATACAACATTTTATTGTTTGCCAAACTATCGTTTACCCATTTACTAACGGTATCCTTATCTTTTTTTACGTCATCAACACCTAAATAACGATAGCCCCACTGAATAGCCCATTTGTCGTAAGCACCAATTTTTGGAAACAAACTCTCTTCTGGTATAGAATCCTCTGGTTGTGCTACATAATCAAAGCGGGCATAGTCCATTATTGAGGGCGTATGTCCGTGATCTGCCAACCATTTTTTATCTCTGAGTAAAGCAACAGGTACTGTACTACTGCTACCCATGTTATGTCTTAGTCCGAGTGTATGCCCTACTTCATGTGTAACGACAAAAGATATAAGTTTACCCATCAGCGAGTCACTAAAGACCATTTTACGAGCATTAGAATCCACGGCGGCGGTTTGAATGAAATACCAATCATGTAAAATTTTCATAACATTATGATACCAGCCGATATGTGATTCAATAATTTCACCTGTTCGGGGATCGTGGACATTAGGACCGTAGGCATTGGCTATATCGGAAGCGAAATATCGAATAACAGAATATCGTGCGTCTTCTAAGTCAAAAGCCGAGTCGTTTTCAGGCCATTCTTTAGCACAAATAGCATTTTTAAATCCTGCTTGTTCAAAAGCCTTGTTCCATGCGTTAACGCCTTGAATAAAATAAGGGCGCCATTGATTAGGCGTAGCGGGATCGATATAGTAAACAATTTGTTTTTGTGGTTCTACTAAAATACCCTTTTTATATTTTTCAACATCTTCAGGTTTGGGCTCTAAACGCCAGCGGACGATATAATTTTCAGGGTTAACGCGTTGTTGTGTATCGCTAAACACATCATAGCCTGTTGTAAAGAATCCTACACGCGGGTCGTATTGTCTTTTTAACATTGGTTTTGAAGGCAAGAGTACCCATGAAGTATTGAGTTCCATAGTAACAGCACCGCTGATATTACCAATAGGAAATGAATTAGCGGGTGGTATTGGGCTCAAGGGGCTAAATGGTTGCGGAGGCATGACGGCATAAGTTTTAACGGTTTTAATTTCCGTATTGGTTGGAAATGTTTTAATCTTGCTGATATAGGATCGATCAGGTGCCAATGCCAAAATAGAGAAATTTCGTTTTTGATCAGGACTTAAAGCAACAACTTGGTTATCGCCTTTAAAGAAATCAGTAACATCAATAAGTGTGGCGGTAGAATCTGGCGTATAGGCTTTTATATCAAAAGCTGCCACAATTGTATTGAGTGTAGAATTTTTAACTGCTTTATAAATTGCATCGCTACTATCCGCTTCGCTGAATACTGCTAAAACGCGTAAAAATATATTTTTATTGGGTCCTTTCTCAAATTGCAGGGTTAGGTAGTTTACTTTTTCACCACCATAAATTCTACCGCCTGCGGGTACTTTAATAAAACGGGTTACGGATAATATTTCTTTATTGAGTAAGGAATCAGGAATAGCAAAATAATATTTATCGTTTACTTGATATACTGTAAAAAGTCCAGCTTTAGTGATGCTACCATTCGTAATTAAATCCTTAAATGCTATTGGTCCAATTTTGGGGGGCATATTAGCTTGCGGTGTCGTTAAGAGTTTTGCCGTCGTGTCAGTAGCAAGGGATTTTCGTTTAATCGGTGCTTTTTCTTTAGCATAAACCTGTATAGTTATCATGGACAATAGAATCACAACAAAAAGCTGACAATTAAATTTGTTAAACATATTGGGGTATTGTAAAATGAGCGGAATAAATAAGGAACGGTAAAGAGCAGTTTATTTACGAAGTCTTAACATGTAAGAAATGCAAGGTACGATTATTATTTAACAAATCCCCCTACCCTATTTTATTGGCTAAATTATATTTTGAGGTGCTAAGAGGTTTTAGAGTTGGATAATGGTTAGAACCTTGAAAATATTGTTTCTTTTGTCTGAACCGTGATATATATGATTAAATGATGATTGGCATGATTGTTCTTTTTTCTGAATCACGGCTACACGGATTGCTAAGCACCCCAGATATATTGTAAAACACCAAACTATCATTTTAAAAACCAATAAAGAAAAATAAAAAAATATCGTTTTGAGTTGCAATTAGTTGATTATTAATCATTAAACATTAATCATTAAAAATTAATTATTGATGTTTACAAATGAAATTTACAATAAATCCAAAAGGGTTTAACATTGAATGTGTAAATAACATTATCATGAACATACAAATTAAAAAAACCAAAATGCAGGGTTGTTATTACTTCCGGATTATGTAAAAAACGGGCAAGTTTAATTTTGTGGGGAGTAAGGCTGTAAAATGTAAATTTAAAAGTAAAAAAAGAGTGCCTAAATATACCCATAAATTAGAGCTAAAAAGTTGCTTTTCCAAACGACCATTTAAAGTTTTATAAGGTTATTTTTCTTTCTTTTGTTTTGATACAAAAGAAAGAAACAAAGAAAAAATCAAGCCTGCAAAGTAAGGGCTACAAAACTACGGCTCACTGCGTTATCGAAAATGAATGGCGTCGGATATATAGAAAGCGATTGGTAGCGATTAGATTTTATTTACCTGCTTCTTTACAATTTTAGTATCGCTACCACTCGCTTTCTTTGATATATTGGCCACTACCCATTTTCGATAGCCAACTTCGTTCGCCTTGTTTTGCAACGCCCTTCCTCTGAGGCCGTTTTGCCTATATCTTCAACGGTAATCAAATATAAAATGTAACTAACTTAACCACTCATTTCGTCATAGAGCCATTTAAAAAGAATAATACACATTTGCATTAACACGGCAAATTAGGTTTTTTTTAACATTTCCCCTGCATTTTTTTCGCAAAGATTGCTTTTGTAATTATGGTGCATACTATTTTTTTACTTGAGCAGGGGATATTCTCAAAATCAATTCTGACTTCTACACATATTTATTTTTATTTATGTTTAAAAAATGTGCAAAAAAATGTTTTTGAAAATAACAAACAAAATATACTTTTGCCCCCCCCATACAATAAACAGAAATGAGGGGATACAAATTAATAAATAAAAAAAATGCTCAATATGTCTCCTGCTATCAAAAAAAAAGGTCTTCAATTTGAACGATATTATACAAAAGAAGGGGTATCGCCTTTCGATTTATTTGAATATGCTTTAAAGAGAAGCGTTATAGTCAACCCTAAGGGCGAGGTTGTTTTTGAGATGAAAAATGTGGAAGTCCCTACACATTGGAGTCAGATTGCTACCGATATTCTTGCACAGAAATATTTTAGAAAGGCAGGGGTACCCCTACCAGATGGAACTTTAGGGTCTGAAAATAGTATTAAGCAGGTAGCCCATCGAATGGCTAATTGTTGGAAAGTATGGGGAGAAAAATATGGTTATTTTAATACGCCCAAGGATGCTACTATATTCTATGATGAAGCGGTATATAGCATAATCAATCAATCTTGTGTGCCTAATTCACCGCAGTGGTTTAATACGGGACTTTTTGAAAGTTATGGTATTACCGGGAAAGCACAAGGTCATTATTATGTAGATCCCCATGATCGTATATTAAAAAAATCAGATAATGCTTATGAACGCCCCCAACCTCACGCTTGTTTTATTTTGGGGGTATCTGATGATCTGGTAAATGAAGGCGGTATTATGGATTTATGGATTCGTGAAGCTAGGATTTTTAAATATGGATCTGGGGTTGGCTCAAATTTCTCTTCTATCAGAGGTAAAGGTGAAAAGTTAGCGGGTGGTGGTACTTCTAGTGGTTTAATGAGTTTTCTTAAAATAGGTGATCGGGCAGCCGGTGCTATTAAAAGCGGTGGTACAACTCGTAGAGCCGCCAAAATGGTTTGTTTGGATTTGGACCACCCCGAAATTATGGAATTTATTAATTGGAAAGTAGAAGAAGAAAAAAAAGTTGCTGCATTAGTAGAAGCCGGTTATGATAATAGTTATGAAGGTGAAGCTTATGCTACTGTATCAGGACAAAATTCTAATAATTCAGTAAGAATACCTAATTCTTTTTTTGAGATTTTAAAAAAAGATGGTGATTGGGCATTAAAAGCTAGAACAGACGGTGGTGTATTCAAGAAAATTCCAGCACGCGAGGTTTGGAATCAAATTAATTATGCCGCTTGGCGATCTGCTGATCCAGGACTGCAGTTTAATACAACAATTAATGATTGGCATACTTGCCCTAAAGGTGGTAATATCAATGCGTCCAATCCGTGTAGCGAGTATATGTTCTTGGATAACACCGCTTGTAATTTAGCATCGCTTAATTTACGAAAATTCTTTAATGATGATACATGTGTGGTTGATGTTGAAGGATTGGAGTATATGTCGCGTTTGTGGACAGTTATTCTTGAAATATCGGTTCTGATGGCACAGTTCCCCTCAAGAGAAGTCGCTCAACTATCGTATGATTATAGAACATTGGGGTTGGGTTTTGCTAACTTGGGCACAATTCTTATGGTTAGTGGCATTGCTTATGATAGTGAACGTGCTCGAGCAATGGCTGCAGCATTAACCGCAATTATGACGGGCGTAGCCTACAAAACTTCGGCTGAACTAGCTAGCTTTCTTGGTACTTTTGATAAGTATCAAGAAAATAGGAAAGATATGTTGCGTGTGATGCATAACCACCGATCAGCAGTTTATGATGCGGATGCTTATGATGGATTACATATCAAGCCACTGGGTATTAACATCCAATATTGTCCTGAGTATTTAGCAAAAAAAGCTACAACTGTTTGGGATACTGTCTTGCAATGGGGTGAAAAATATGGTTATAGAAACGCACAAACAACTGTTATCGCCCCTACTGGTACCATTGGTCTAATCATGGATTGTGATACTACCGGTATTGAGCCCGATTTTGCATTGGTGAAGTTTAAGAAACTATCAGGTGGTGGCTATTTTAAAATTATTAATCAAGCCGTTCCAAGTGCACTTAAAAATTTGAAATACACACAACCAGAAATTGATGCGATCATTAAATATGCAGTCGGTGCTGCTTCTTTTGATGGTGCCCCTTATATTAATTCACAAGTATTGTTGCAAAAAGGATTTTTACAAGAAGAGATTGCTAAAGTTAATCAAATGGTAAAAGGTGCATTTGATATTAATTTTATTTTTAATAAATATGTTTTGGGCGAGCCTTGTTTAAAAAGAATGGGCTTTGATGAAGAACAATATAGTAGTGCAGATTTTGTTTTGCTTGAAGCCTTGGGTTTCTCAGATAGAGAAATTGATGAAGCGAATGATTATGTTTGTGGTAGTATGATGTTGGAAGGGGCACCTTATTTAAAATCAGAGCATTTACCAATATTTGACTGTGCAAATAAATGTGGAAAAAAAGGCACCCGATATATTCACGCACACGGGCATATTAAAATGATGGCGGCTTGTCAACCTTTTTTAAGTGGTGCTATTTCAAAAACGATTAATCTACCTAATGAGGCAACAATCGATGATATCGCCGATTGTTATCAATTGAGTTGGCAGATTGGCTTAAAAGCTACCGCTTTGTATCGTGATGGTTCTAAACTTTCACAACCCCTGAGTAATAAGTCAGATAGTAAAAAGAAAACCACTCATGAAGATAAGCAAGAGGTTGTTGTTGTTGAAAAAAAAATAGATAATGATTTGGTTGATTTAAAATTGATTAGTTTAGATACCTTGTTAGAAGAAGTTACCAATAGAATGCAAGCTTCAACTGATACAAGTTTAAAACGAAAATTAAGTGGTATTATAGAAAGAAAAACACTACCTGCTAGAAGAAGGGGGATTACCCAAAAAGCGAAAATTGGACACCAAACTGTTTTTATTAGAACAGGCGAATATGATGACGGCACTTTAGGCGAAATTTTTGTTGACCTTGCTAAAGAAGGTTCTACAATCCGTAGCTTAATGAATTGTTTTGCAATAGCAGTATCGGTAGGACTGCAATACGGTGTGCCCTTAGAAGAATTTGTTGAAAAATTTGTACATACCCGATTTGAGCCCTGCGGTATGGTATATGGACACAAGAATATAAAAAGTACCACATCATTAATTGATCTCGTATTTAGACATTTAGGCTATGAGTACTTAGGTATGGAACATTTGGTGCATGTGCAAGACGAACCAATGATTGTTCCTGTAAAGGATAAAGAAAATATTTTTTCTAAAGAAACACCAATTGTGACGGGCAAAGATCAATACGGTTCTTTACATGTATCTGCTCATCATAATATCTATACCAATGCACAGGCAGATTTAAAAATGGTGAATCAAATGTCTAAGAATATGCAATTGGATGCCCCAGCTTGTAATACTTGTGGGCATATTACCGTGCGTAGCGGTACTTGCTATAAATGTTTGAATTGTGGTACTAGTATGGGATGTAGTTAATTTCTATATTGTGATATATCTTCTATCCCCTTTGATAGAAGATATACCGTTGGTTATATTATTAAAACATTTTGTTTACAGCATCAGCCCGATTCATGGGTATAAACTCAATTAAAAAGACAGTTTTACCTTTTCATGCTCTGAGCTATTGATATAAATTCCTGTGCTACAAGCGAAGCATTGCCTACTAAACCACCGTCAACATGAGCTTGTTTGAAAATGTCGGTAGCATTGTTTGCTTTAACACTCCCACCATACAAAATAGAGATTGTATCGGCAATATTCTTGCCATATTGTGCATCTATTTGGTTTCGTATAGAACGGTGCATATCCTCTATTTGTTCTAGTGTGGCAGTTTGTCCCGTGCCAATTGCCCAAATCGGTTCATAAGCTATGATCGTTTGGCTTATTTGTTCTGGTGATAAATAAAATAAAGATTCCTTTAATTGCTGGGCAATAAAATCTTTTTCAGCCCCTTGCCTTCTTATATCTAATGGCTCACCACAACAAAATATGGGTCTTATGTTATTATTGCAACAAGCCAATAATTTTTTGCGAATACAATCGTTATCTTCACCAAATAAGATTCTTCGTTCGCTATGTCCAACAATGACAAACGAAACGCCTAAAGATGCTAACATAGGTATGCTCACCTCACCGGTAAAGGCTCCTTGGTTTTCATAGTAGCAATTTTGAGCAGCAATAGCAATATTTCTAAGATTATGGACTTTTTTAGAAGCCATGTCCAAATATGGAAAAGGAATTGCAAGTATTATTTGATGATGGGGCTGTAATGGTATATCATGAAGTAAAAGTCCCTTTATTAATTCTTCGGCTTGTGGGTATGAAAGATTCATTTTCCAATTAGCCGCGGTAATTTGCGTACGCATAAATTTTAATAGTATGTTTTCTTAAAGATATGAGTAATAATTTGTTTTTCCAATTCTTCTAAAGGTTGATTTTTTAATTGTTTCCACTGGGCAATACTTTCTAAAGCTTTAGAAAGTTGATATATATCCGTTCCTTGATTACCCCATATAAAATTGTCTAACCGGCGTTTACATAAATCTGCACCAAAAATATTATTGCTGATACCAATATAAGACCCCGAGTTAATAGAACTGTGAATCGCTAATTTACTATATGCACCAATCAATGCCCCCATTTTTATACCGACTGCTATTTCTTTTTGCAAAAAAGGATTCCATAATTTTATAATACCTGCGTCATTTCTAAGATTGCTAATAATGGTACCCGCCCCTAAGTTGCACCATTCTGCAATGATGCTGTCGCCTATATACCCGTCATGGCCTTTGTTGCTAAAGTCCATGACGATAGCATTTTTTATTTCACCACCAATAGTTGTATTATGTCCTATCGCCGTAGTGCCGTAAATCATTGCCCCCATTTTTATTAGTGCACCTTCGCCAATAGAAGTTGTGCCCCGAATACAAGCACCCTCTAAAATAACGGCACGAGGACCAATAATAATAGGACCATCTTGAGCATTCAAATAACCCGGTGATAAGCGAGCCGTCTCATCAATCCATATATTATCACTATTAATTGCTTGGACACCTTGACTACAATATAAGGTAGGGCTATTATTTTTTAGAAAAATAAAATCATCAATAAGGATTTTATTGAGGTGTATTAAAAGTTCATGCGGTGCACAAAGGTATAGTATCTCGGTCGATACGATTCTACTTAAATAAGATAATTGTTCATCCAAACTAATATTAGGTTTATAACTATTTATCTTGGCAACTAATAAATCGCCCGTGGAACTATAATAAGCATGATTGGGTGGTAAGTTATTTAAAAATTGGAGATGATCGGCAAGTGGTAAAACGCTTGTATCAATAACTGTGAGTGGATAGTTGTCTTGGATAACGGGATACCCATAAATACCTTGTAAATAGTCAACTGTATCTATTAAGAAATTAGTTTTTAATAACCTTTGCCATCGTTCTTTCAAAGAAAATAAACCAATCCGCGAGTCGATAAAAGAATGAATTAGACTAAATGGTTGCAGTCGATCATGACTTTTCTTATCTAAAAAAAGATAGGACATATTTTTTATAGTGGTAATATTCTTCATGCTGTATTTGCAAAATACATGAAAAAGTGTAAATAATAATTTTCTATTTGTATCAGCGTATAGTTTTTAAAATATAAAAATTATAGGGCGTGTTTTTAAAAAACATAAGTTAGCATACTTATTGAAGCAATTGAAACATGGATGAAGTAAAAACTAGAAAGGTTTTACAACTGCACGAGAAGAATTTTAAAATAAAATCTTAAACTTGCAATAAGAAAATAGATGCTTGGCTATATCTTAGCGACACATGATATTCGCATCGTGTGTATCCATGGCTTAGCTTGTTTTATATGTGCACATATTTTTTGTATGTTTTTAAGCTTTGTTCGTGCAAAAACCATCTATTTTACAAACCCCTTTAAATAGTGATAAAAAAAATATACATTCGTTTTTAATATCCCCGTCCCCTAATTCTTATTTTGAAAGTATATAACCATTATCAAAATTTTATGAATCACTTAACTAATCAGCGCGTAAAACATCCTAAGGGGTTATATGTTATTTTTCTTACTGAAATGTGGGAGCGATTTGCCTATTATTTAATGATCGGAATTTTCTTGTTATATCTAATTGACAAAAATGGCATGGGATTCCATGACAAAGACGCCGGTGGCATTGTTGGTAATTTTATTGCATTAGCATATATTAGTCCTTTTCTAGGGGGCATTATTGGGGATCGCTATCTGGGATATTTACCAAGTATATTTATAGGCGGGATAGTTATGGCTTTAGGATATTTTGGCTTAGCCATGAACACCCCTTCCACCTTCTTACTCTCTTTAACCTTAATTATTGTTGGCAATGGTTTTTTTAAACCCAATATCTCTAGCTTACTGGGCAATTTATATAATACAGAAGAATTAAACCACCTAAAAGATAATGCCTACAACATTTATTATATGGGTATTAATTTAGGTGCTATTATTTGTAATTTTATTGCGGCTTATTTACGAAATAATTATGGATGGGGGGCAGCTTTTGCCGCAGCGGGTATTGGTTTGTTGTTAGGTTTATTAAACATGTTATTTTTTATATCCTCAGTAAAAAGTGGAAATAAAAAAACAAAACGCGGACCGCATGATATGTCGATGAAAAAAATTATCCTGTTAATTTTTGTTCCTGCCATAATAGCTGCACTTGTTGGCTGGTTCTTACCAATATTGCTGGTACATCATAGTTTATTAGGTAGCCGTTCTAATGATGCTTTTATTTTTGCTTCTGTTTTTTTTATGGCTTATTATGTTGATATATGGCGCAAAGCAAAGGATTTAGAAAAAAAGAAAATAGGGTCTTTGTTATTCATTTTTATTGTATCGATTATATTTTGGACAATTTACAATCAGAATGCAACAGGACTAACTTTATGGGCTGAAAAGTTTACTGATCGATCGGTCAGCAAACAAACAGAACGGTTAATTGCCCCTTTGGGTATAACCAAGGCATTGTCGGATACGCCCAGAATGACTGCTAAGTTAGATAATCACATGGTTGAAATTGTCGATGCACACGATCATCCAATACAATATATGGGTCCGGATCCGTATTTTGCAAATGTCCCTCATAGTGAAATAGAGCATGGTACGACTGATGTGGTCAATGCTGAGATTTTCCAATCGATTAACCCTTTTTTTATTATTCTACTTACTTTATTAATACTACCCTTTTTTAACTATTTGCGCAAAAGAAATAAAGAACCCTCGAGTGCTAGTAAATTTTGCTTATCTCTTTTTATTGCAGGTTTATCAGCTTTTGTTATGGTTTTAGCCATTCTGTCTGTTCCTTCGGTTTACACCAATAAAACTGCGGCAGGTTGGTTGTTCTTAACATATTTTATTTTCACAATTAGTGAGATTCTATTAAGTCCAATTGGTCTTTCCTTAGTATCAAAATTATCGCCACCTCGTTTAACGGCGGTGATGATGGCTGGTATGTTTTTGTCCATTGCTATCGGTGGTAAATTAGCAGGTATTATGACTACTTATTGGGATAGTTTTGTTGACAAAAAAGATTATTTTTTAATTCTTACCCTTGCTGCCGTGTTTGGAGGATTTGCTATATTATTAAAACTTAAATCTTTAAACGAGGTTATGAAGGATAAATAAACCATTCTATTGTTTATCAAAATATATAAGGACGAAATGATGAAAAAACAGGTTATCTACATATATGCTCGTAATATGCATTTAGGAGATACAATTGCATTAGAACCTATTGTACGCCAATTATTAGAATCCGGTAAGCACGTAGTTATATGGACAAAATACCCGGCAATATTTAAAGATTATCCTTATAAAGGTTTAAAAGCCATTGGACAGATGAGCTTATTACACCGGCGATATGTCAAATTACTTCATTGGGTTAATAAGTTCCTAATAAAACAGATTCATGTAAAAGGACTCCCTAATTTTTATGATATGAATTTATTAGATTTCCATGCCTTGGAAGTCGATAATGTTAAGAAAGGGTTAGAAGCTGAAAATATGGTTAAATGGATCGCACAATATTTTGGGTTGCCATACATAGTAAGATCACCAGTATTTTTTTTTCTGAATCAGGGTAATTATGTCAATCCTTATCCCCCTAAAAAATATGTAATTTTACATATTAAAGAACTCAATGAACAGTTACCATTTAAACATATTTATGGTGTTAATTGGGAAAAAATAATCAGACAACTCAACCAAGAGAATTATGAAGTTTTTCAATTAATAGAACATGCTCATAGCAAAATTATAGCTGGTGCTCAACCGCTAAAAAAACAATTAGACGATTTAATCGTTTATATGCACTATGCATCATTTTTTATTGGAAGCGATTCAGGACCCAGTCATATTGCTAAAACTACGCAAACCCCTGCAATTATTTTCTTTGGAGCTATCAATCCAGCATACATACAAAATAATTCCTTATTTAAAGGCATTGTTTTACAAAATCCCTGTACTAAACCTTTTTGTTATCATATCCAAAATAATGGTAATGATGCTCAATGTTTACTAAAGAATACGAGTGAAGAATTGAGCTGTTGCACTTTTACTGACAAGCAAGTTCTTGATGCAATTGAAGAAATTAAAAAGATAGATGGCCAATCTTAAAAAATATAACTTCAAAGATTAACCAGCAAAGCGGTACTACACGCAACAAAAATAAAGATTAAGCATACTTTAAATCATGAAAAAACAAAATTCAATACCGCTTGTAATATTAGCATCATCATTAGGTTCTTTAGTTGAGTGGTACGATTTTTGTACATTTGCTAGTCTTAACACAATTATTTCATATACTTTTTTTTCTGTTAACAATCCTTATTTTGCTGTTCTTTCTACCACTTTGTTGTATGCCGTGGGATATATATTTCGACCATTAGGTAGTATTGTATTTGGGTATATTGGCGATAAAATTGGAAGGCGTGCTTCGCTACTCTTTACCATGTCATTCATGGGGATTAGTACATTTTTAATAGGCTGTATTCCCTCTTATCATGCTATTGGCATTATTGCTCCAATTATGATGTTAATACTAAGAATATGCCAGGGGATATCTTTAGGCGGGGAATATAACAATGCTGCCATTTATATAGCTGAGTATGTCCCTTATAAATTTTGGGGTCGATATACTTCATCGGTACAAATAACGCCCTCCTTAGGTGTTCTCTTTTCTGTTTGTATCATTGCCACTTTAAAATTTGTACTTAGTCCTGATAGTTTTTTATTATGGGGGTGGCGTATTGCCTTTTGGTTTTCGGCTTTCTTAATTCTATTTTCCTTGAGTATACGGCTAAAGTTAATGGAAACCCCGCTATATACCAAACTTAAAGAAAAAAAAGAATGTGCTGAAAATCCTCTGAAAGAAAGTTTTCAAGCTCATAACATCAAATGGCTGCTCTTATCTTTTAGTATTAGCGTTGCTACAGGAATTATATCAAATGGGGCAACTATTTATTCGTTATTTTTTATCGAAAATACCCTACATATTAATATAGAAACTGCTAGCTGGTTATTTGCTATTGTACTGGCAATAACACTTCCCCTATATTATTTGTTAGGATGGTATCATGATTATTATGGAAGTAAGTGGTTGTTTATTGTTTCTATTATTGCTTTTAGTTTATCGGTACGCGGGGTATATTCAAAAATGTATCATTTAGTCGATACCAATAATAAAAAAGAATTTGTATTACAATCAACTGTTACTAAGGCTTCTCAAAAAAATGACAAACATGATACGATTGATGTTTACACGATAACGAATACCTATCAAAACAAAATGAAAGAAGTAATTCAAAAGCAATATCACCAATCAAATATGATAGGACAAGAGAATAAAACTATTTTTTTATCCGATCATCAAAAAATAATTTTAACATGGTATTTATTATACTTTGTTGTTATTTCAGTTGCTGTCAATGCAACCGTTGCCCCTTTTATCATGTCTTTATTTCCTACAAAACTTCGGTCGTCTTCTTTTGGTATATCGTATATTGGTGCCACGGTGTTAGGGGGGATTGTTGTTCCTATTGCTACTTATTTTGTTCAGCGAGAACAGCAGTTGAACAAAATGGCACTTGTACAACATCAGCCTATTCCGTATCCTGAATATTTTACAGCGGGTTTATTATATCCTATTGTGGGGGGGATTGTTTGTGCTATTATTTATATATTATTTCTACCGAATAAAAAAACATTGGATAAAAGAATGGGTGAATAAACCGTGTATGGACAGGGGGGGACAATATATAACCGATAATATAGCGTGATAGGTTGTTACTGAATAATTGGGATAAATTCTATTACAGAATAATCCGCCTTACTTTTTTAAGTAATTCTCAACAACTTTTCCGTAAGGCAAAGTAAGGTTAGCAATCAGATGTGTAGCCCCAATAACTTTTTTAACATCAAAATGTGCTACTGGTGCATGGATATGATGGTGTAGTTCAATAGTTGCTGGTCCTGCCCAAGCACCGAGTATTTCAATTTGTTCTAATTGAAGAGCAACGAGCTGGCATATTTCTGCCTTGCCATCAACGCCTGGTAAAACTTTTAAAAGAAAATTTGGTTTTTGAAGGGCAGTGCGTGCTTTTTTATGTTCAATTTCTTGATATTTATAACCCATAGTAGCGGTAGCCACTTGTACTTTCCCGTAATGTAAAGTACCCAGTAAGGTATCCACATCGACTTCCAAAGTAGGTTTAGCGTACTTTTTAGGAAACCCCCAAATTTCTCGCCCAGCAGCAATTGATGAAAAAGCATCCAAAAACATTGTCGTAACAAAATTTCCTTCAACTCCATTATAACTAACTGGAATAACTTGTCCTGCTTCGGTATAACTACCCAAACCGATAGAATCCGGCATTTTGATAAATTCAAAAATTATTTCATCGCCAATTGGTTTTAAAGGATGTGGCAAGATTTCAGTTAGTTTTTCTTTATCTGTTTTATAGAAAATATTAAAGTATTCACGATTGATAAAACGAAACGGTCCGTTAGGATAACTTTTATTAAAACGGTCGTAAGGCATGTTAAAATAGGAGCTCATTATTTTTGTTTTAGGTGGTAATTATTTCTTAGATTTAAGAAACAAATGTAACTTTTTTTAGGTAGTAAAAAGTAATTTCTCAATAAGAATATCGTGCTAAAAAATACATAATAGTTTACGCTGAGCAAGGTTAAACTTATTGTAAATTGCACGCTGTTAAGAAGTTTAATTTATGCGTCATTCAATCACGATACAAAGGTACAGAATTTTTAAAATAAATTTGTTGATTGGTTCGTAAACAAAGGTTTAAAAAATTAAAAGAGGGCATATACTGTTCGCATAAAGAGTTTACATAAAAGATCGTGAGTCAATTAAAAAAATTAGCGGGGCAAACACTTTGGTATGGTATGAGTACCATTGTTGCACGTTTCTTTAACTATTTATTAACGCCCTATTTGACTTATAAATTTACTGAGTCAGCTTATGGTCAAATGAGTATTTTGTACGCCTTCATACCTTTTATGAATGTGGTATTTACATACGGTATGGAAACGAGCTATTTTCGATATTCAAATAGGGTTGCTTCTGATTCAGTTTACAACACGGCAAGCATATCTTTAATTTTTTCGTCGTTTTTGTTATCAGGTTTATTGTTGTTGATGTTTGAGCCTTTATCTAAACTTTTACAAATCGCTGCTGATCCAACCTATTTTTTGATGATTACACTGATCATCATGTTTGATGCCTTAACAACTATTCCATTTGCTAAATTACGGCAAGATAGTCGGCCTATAAAATTTGCTTCAATTAAAATAGTGGGGGTATTAGTTAATGTCCTATCAATTTTCTTTTTTCTCAGTGTGTTGCCTCGTTTGTCGGTAAGTGGCGGTCTTTTTTTAAATTTATATAATCCGCAATGGTATGTAGGGTATGTGTTGCTGGCTAATTTGATACAATCGCTTTTGACCTTCATTTTATTGTTTAAGGAATTTCTGGGTTTTAAATTTCAGTTTGATTTTAAGTTATGGCGTGAAATGTTTTTATATAGTATTCCGCTATTAATTGCCGGTTTTGGTGGTATGATTAATGAGACTTTTGATAGAATTATGTTAGGGTGGTGGGCACCTGTTCGCACGGTAACGCAAGCACAAGCACAGGTGGGCATTTATTCGGCCTGTTATAAAATTTCAATATTAATCACATTATCTGTTCAAGCTTTCCGCATGGGTGCTGAACCATTTTTTTTTAAACAAACTAAACGCGAAGACGCCCCACAGATATATGCCCGTGTAATGAAATTTTTTGTAATTGTCATCTGTATGATGTTTCTTTTTGTGACGCTTTACTTATATATTTGGAAGTATTTTATCAGAAATACGAATATGTGGGTTGGTTTGTCGGTTGTACCCATACTCTTATTTGCCAATATGTTTTTAGGTATGTATTATAATTTAAGTATCAGCTACAAAATAACTGGCAAAACTAGTGTTGGTGCTTGGATAACGATTGTTGGATCGATTATAACACTTGGTATTAATTATTTTTTTATTCCTTACTATAGTTATATGGCTTGTGCTTGGGCTACCTTTGCTTGTTACGGTTCGATGATGGTTATTAGTTACTGGTGGGGACAGCGACACTTTTTTATTCCTTACCCCGTTGGTAGGATTGTTTTGTATTTAGTCCTATCATTTGGTTTATTTTATATTCATGAATATCTTCACTTACTTGTTGATCATTTTATAAAGCGATTATTATTATCCTCCATCTTCTTTATTACATTCATGGTTGTTGTTTTATTTATAGAACGCGATGAATGGTTTACCTTAATTTCAAGAAATAAAAAAGCCCAACGATAGTGCTGGGCTTTTTTGACTCTATCTTATTCAAACTATTGAACTTGAATATTCATTGCTGCAAGTGCACTACTTTCTTTTTTGGGTAGCGAAATTGTAAGAATACCATTATCGTATTTAGCTTTAATATGCTCTGTTTGAATATCTTCATCTAAATAAAAGTTTTTCTTAAAACTATGGTTTTTAAACTCGACTTTAATTGATTTTTTGTTTGCTTGCTCATTAACTTCTGCTCGATGGTTGTACTCTATGGTAAGCAATGTTTTATCCATAGCAATTTTGAAATCTTCTTTTGCACAACCCGGAGCACTAAGTTCAATTAAATAACCATTATCGATTTCATAGATATTGGTTAACGGTTTTTTTAATAGATCGTCTTCTAAAATATCGGCAAAATTTTGCCATACAATTTCAGGTTTTTTGAATGATTGATTTAATAAGATGTTCATAAATAGATTATTTTAAGGTTAAAGAAATATTTAAAAAGCACCTAAACAATATTAATTCACAATACAAATTAAGACAAAATGACATGTTTTGTTAAGTAAAACTGACATTTTGTCTAAAAAATGTGAAATAATCTAAAAAAAATAAAAAAAAATGCTAAATTGCGGTCTGTAAGTTTTTTATAAAATAAAATCATCAAAAATATGTATCCCATAGAGATTGTAAAGCCTATGAAGGAAGAATTATCAAAGCAAGGTTTTACGGAATTATTATCTGTTGAATCTGTTGATAATGCAATGAAGAAAACGGGCACTTCATTAATTGTTATTAATTCTATTTGCGGATGTGCGGCAGGATCGTGCAGACCGGCAGCTATTGATGCAGTTAAAAAAGCAAAAAAGAAACCCAACAATCTTTTTACTTCGTTTGCAGGATACGATGTTGATGCCGTTAAAAAACTCAGAGAATATTTTTTACCTTATCCACCGTCATCACCGGCGATTGCTATTATTAAGGACGGTAAAGTAGTGAGTATGACTGAAAGGCATCATATTGAGGGCAGACCAGCGAATGTTTTAGCTAATCATTTAGTAGCGGAATTAGAAAAGCATTGTTTGTAGATATGTGTCTTAAATTAGTTTGTTTAATAGTTAGTTAAATCCCCATATTTTTATGTGGGGATTCTTTTTTTATATGCTGTATTTTGTTCTATGACGAAAAAGGGGGGCGAATTAATGTTTAATGGTCATGTTTCATGAGGTACGGCACAAGATTCTGTACATCTATGGCATAATTATTTCGAGTATTGTATTTATCATTTATTCAGTTTAAAAAACTATAAAGACTGTAGCTTTGTGGTTTGATGTCTGTATTTTGCAAATAAACCTTAGTATGTTTTTTTATGACCAATAAGATCATTGTTGTACTATTTTTTTCTTTTATTTATTGTTCTTGTAAAAAGAATAGTACTAATTCCCCCGCACAAAAATTACCACCTGCTATTTTCGTTAGTGGCGATAATGGTAAATTCTTTATTTCTTATGATACGGGTTTAACATGGACAGAAAAGACAATTGGTGGCGACCCTAATGAAAATATTGTTAATGTATTGTTCTTTAACAGTCAATTAGGATATTGTGTTACTGTTTCTACAGCCGCTATTACTAATTTCTTTAAGACTACTGACGGGGGACTTAGTTGGTCTAACTCTATAACCACAGTTTTCCCTATGGAGTATATAGCTGCTGGTATGTCATTCCCCACACCTGATAATGGCTATATGGCAATAGTTGCAGGATTTGCGGCTGGCATACTGTATCAAACGCTGGATAGTGGACGAACATGGGCACTTTTGAATAATTTTAGTAGTTTGATTAGTACGGTATGGAATGTATTTACAATACCGCAGTCATCCCCTAAATTGCTTATAATGGGAATAAGTACGCCCAAACCAGATTGGGGTACTATTATTTATTCTGCAGATGGCGGGGCTTCTTTTATTGAAGCCATAGACCCAGTTGCCAATAGAGCTTTTGTAAATATGTTTTTTGCAGATACCAATGTAGGATATGCTACAGGTTTTGGTGGATTAATAGCAAAAACAATGGATGGCGGACAATCTTGGAATATTGTAAGTAGTAATATTTCTACACTAATTAATAAATCTTTTTTTCAAGACGATAATAACGGCTATTTAGTGGGCGATAAATATATTCTAAGGACAAATGACGGATTGACAACTTCGCCGACCATAGTTTATCAAGATGGTAATATACTTTGGCAAAGTGTGTATGCTTATCGCCAATCTGTTTGGGTAACCGGCGAGGATACTACAAATAAAGTTCCTATTTTGTTACAAAGTAAAGATGGTGGTAATACTTGGTCGCCTA
Organism: Phycisphaerales bacterium; assembly: GCA_030053995.1. GTDB lineage: Bacteria > Bacteroidota > Bacteroidia > Chitinophagales > Chitinophagaceae > JASGCP01. Next base: position 18,815 of record JASGCP010000007.1, on the reverse strand, counting down.
ATGCTTATTTTATGTCCAAAAAAAGTGTTCGTGCTCTTTTTAATATTGTCCCCATCGCTACGCCTACGCTCAATAATTATTCTCAATAATTGTTGATACGAGATAATCTCAACTGTAATTAATTGGTTTATGTTGTTGGGATGGTTGTTTTTATTACGCGTCCCTATTGTACTAAAAAACAAGTTATTTTAACTTTCTTTTAATCATGTTTTTTCCTTTTCGCTTCAGTATGCTAACTTTGCAAAAACATAAAAAATCTAGGTATAATAGACAAAAAGTAGGCTGTTTTTTAGCAAATTTTATTTTGTAGTAACATTGCCCAATCAAGTAAGACGGAAGTAGGCTCTGCTGGGGAGCAACCTAACAGGGATAATCTTGAAGGCTTTTGGATACGATACTGGCTATCAAAAGAGTGAAAAGCAATTTTTTTTGGCTCTATGACGAAATGAGTGGGTAAGTTAGTTACATTTTATATTTAATTACCGTTGAGGATATAGGCAAAACGCCCTCAGAGGAAGGGCTTTGCAAAACAAGGCGAACGAAGTGGCTATCGAAAATGGGCGACGGCGAATATATCAAAGAAAGCTATTGGTAGCGATGCAACAATCGTAAAGGTGGAAGCAAGTAATATCTAATCGCTACCACTCGCTTTCTATATATCCGATGCCATTCATTTTCGATAACGAAGTGAGCCGTAGTTTTGCAGCCCTTACTCTGCAGGCTTGATTTTTTCTTTGTTTCTTTCTTTTGTATCAAGGCAAAAGAAAGAAAAATGACCTTATAAAATATCAAATTGTAGTTTTAAAAACCAATTCATTTCTACCCACTTGATTCGTCATAGAGCCCTTTTATTTAACCCCCAATTACCTTATATAAAAAAATGGTTGCAAGTCGTTGATAATTATTAAAATATAATAAATAATTTTGCGGAGGCGAGAATATCTATTTACACCATCTTTTTTATAGTCTCCATAGTGCTAATGATCTTAACGAAATATATGAAAAATAATAAAGCTCATTATATAAGCAATGGAGGTCATGCCTACTAATTGTGCAATAGCCCACTTCCAAGATACTAACTCTTTTTTGGTAATGGCGACGGTGCTCATACACTGCATAGCTAGGGCATAAAAAACCATCAACGATAATGAAGTTGCCAAAGAAAAGGTTGGTTTTAAATCATCACGCTTAGCTTCATGCATTTGTTCAGATAGCGATCCTTTATCATTATTTTCAACACTATAAATTGTAGCCATGGTGCTAACAAAAACTTCTCGAGCTGCAAACGATGTAATGAGTGCTATTCCTATTTTCCAGTCAAATCCTAAAGGACGAATAACCGGTTCAATAAATTTGCCTGTGATTCCTGCGTATGAAACGGATAATTTTTCACTCGCCCATGCTCGTTTAAGCGAATCAACTAACTGCGGTTTTTCTGCCACCAATCGTTCATATTTGTTATTGACCGTTTTTTGATATTGAGCTGGTCCAAAAGAGCTTAAAAACCAAAGTATCATACTGATAATGATAATGATTCTACCCGCATCCAAAACAAAAGTTTTAGCTTTAGATAGCATGAGGATCATCATATTTTTCCATCGAGGCATTCTATAGTAAGGAAGTTCAAGAAGAAAGTAACTCTTCTCGGTGTTTTTTATACATTTGTTTAAGATAAAACTAACCAGTAAAGCCATACTAATACCTAGTAGATACATGAATAACATGACTAATCCTTGTACATTAAAAATACCCCATAAATATTTGCTAGGAACAACGAGTCCAATTAAAATAGTATAAATGGGTAATCTTGCGCTACAACTCATGAAGGGGGTAATTAAAATAGTAATTAACCGTTCTTTCTTATTCTGAATTGTTCGGGCACTCATAATAGCAGGAATTGCACACGCAAAACCGCTAATCATAGGCATGACACTTTTGCCATTTAACCCTACGCTTCGCATAATTTTATCAGTTAAAAAGCTAATACGAGCCATGTAGCCTGAGTCTTCTAAAATTGTTATTAATCCAAATAATATCATGATTTGAGGGACAAAGGTTATAATGCCTCCTAATCCCGCCCATACCCCATTAATAAGTAAGCTTGTTATCCAAATATTTGGCAACATTGCTTTACCATAGGCACTCGTGTAAGCAAAGAAATTTTGTATGTATTCCATTGGTATTCGGGCAAATGCAAAAATACTTTGAAACACAAGAAACATAATTGATAGAAAAAACACATACCCCCATACAGGATGTAGTAATAGATTGTCAATTTTCAGTGAAATAAACTTCTGCGTTAATCCGTTATCTTCTTTGACATTTTTTTGAATGATCTTATCGACCCGTTGGTATCTTAGTAGTACTTCATCAGCTTGCTGCTTAACCGTATTAAAATTATTTTTATTAATAATATTTTTTATGTTATTCTGCACGCCTTCATCGCTACATAATCGTTCGTAATTGTACAAATAATGAAGGACTTGATAGGTGCTAATATTGGGAATGATATTTTTTACTTGTTTTATTACACTGGGATCCGTTAGTTGTAAGGGTATAAATTCTGTTCTTTGACTATATAGGTCCACATTCGACAATAACAATTTTAGTGATTTTTTTAATCCATCTAAGCCTTCTTCTTTTCTAGGATTAATGACTACAATTGGTGTATGAATATCAATTGACAAATCTTCCACATTGATGAATATCCCCTTTTTTAAGGCGATATCATTCATCGTCAAAACCATCAAAATTGGTATCTTAATATCGATAATCTGGCTACAGAACCATAAATTGCGCCTTAGTGAACTGGCATCAGCTACTAAAATAATAGCATCGGGAATAATTTCGGAGTCAACGCCCATTAAAACTTTATAAGCTATCCACTCATCCTCTTGACGTGGATACATTGAATACATGCCTGGCAGGTCAATCAGCGTTACTTCGATATTTTTTGAAAGGTGTACTGGTCCCGTTTTTTTTTCTACCGTAACACCGGCAAAATTGCCTACTTTTTGATTATATCCCGTGAGTGCATTAAAAAGTGATGTCTTACCACAGTTAGGGCTACCTACTAATGCTACATTAAACTTACTTTTAATAGAAGACATATTGCGTAATTAATTATCTTTATCAGAATAAGCTCAAACGCTTATCAGATTATGACAATTTTTTTTATTAACTATTGATTCATTTTTAACCCCTCAGCAAAATTATGTCTAAGTTAGTTTTATTACAGAATGCTTATTTACTTTTTTAGATAATTATTTTTTCTACAAATAATTATAACAGGTAAATTTTAACTCCTGAACACCAAAACAATTTTTAAAGAACTACCTATTTTTTTTTATTATCGTTTGTCAGATTGAATTTTATCTAAGTGTGTCAAAAAATTAGATAAAGATTCATTATAGAGCGTCGGCTGATCTTGCATGGTAACATGAGCTGCGGCCGGTATCATTTTTATTATCGCATTATTAGTGTGTGCTTGATAATACCGGATTGTACTGGGACGCACTTCATCGTACTGACCGTAAATATATAGCGTAGGCACCTTAAATTGTTTTAATAAATGAGTGTGATTGTAATCTTTTAAAGTACCATTAATAGTAAACTCACTAGGACCTACCATATAGTGATAAATCGTATCAGACATTTGTGCTACACTGCTATCTAAATCAGGAGCCCATGGTTGTTTTCTTGCAACAAATTGATGGTAATAAAATACGATTGCACGCTGATAAGCGTCGGACTTAGTATAATTAATATCCTGCTCACCTTTTTTGATAATGGTTTGAATAGAATCGGGTAAGGTACTGATTAGTATTTGTGCATCATGCTCCCAAAGGTGCATGTTTATTGAAGGGTTTGAGAGAATGATAGCACGAATACCTTCAGGATATTTACTATAAAAATCTGTGGCGAGCATTGTTCCCCATGATTGACCGTACAAATAATAATCCTTTAACCCTAAATATTTGACTACAGTTTCTACTTGTTCTACAAAGTTATCTATGGTCATCAAGGCAGTATCCGTTATGCGTGTAGAATGGCCTGCACCTAATTGATCAAAAAAAATAACAGGACGGTCTGCACTAAGGGCATGTAAAGGTTTTAAATAATAGCTAGGACATCCGGGTCCCCCATGTAATAATAAAATTGGCGGGTTTTGTTTCAAACTACCAACCACCTGATACCAAATTTTTCCACCCTTAACTGGTATATATCCTTCGCTAGTTTCTACTACTTGCTTACTCCAAGAAATTGAAGTACTGAAAAGGATAAGCATTAATAAAAATAAGAAGTTTCGCATCGGTAGGCTGTGGGTAATTTTTTGAACTGTTTTGATGCAAATTTAAGATAGAATCTGTTGTTTGCAAAATAAAAAATGTCGTTTTAAGGTGCAATGAGTGAACCATGCTAAATCATTTTTTGTGGTGTTCCATTAATGTTTAATGATTTTTTTAATGATTAATGGGTAACTAATTAATTAGATATTAAAAATGATAATTGTTAAAAGTTAGTTACCATTGCATAAATAGTCCCTCCAATTTTTAGAGGTGCCTACTATTTATTCTGTAAAAGTTTAGTAATTTTTCTATCTAAAGTAATCAGATAAATAAATATACCTACCAGTATTATTAATAAAACTAAGAACACAACAAAAATTTTACCATCTTGGTAAAGTATAGATTTAGGGGCTTGTGCCTGTTGCTCAAGATTTTGCGACATAGCAATGATCGTTAAAAATTGGAAGATGATAAACAGTGAAATTTTCTTTAAAAATTGTAACATAAAATTTAGCGATTGTGTTGATGGAAAATTGTTGATTGTAGGCGAAACTGTTTGATTTTAACATGAACGCACGATATCCAAACACCTAATAATGTCCAACCAAAAACGGCAGGCCAAAAAACCATACGCAAAGCTGGCGATAAATCTGCTCCATTAAGACCAGGGTTACCCATACTACCCCGCCCACCCGGATGCAAGGATTCAGTAAGTCTTGGCAATATCCAAATTGTAGGGAAAAGCATAAAAAAAGCAAATATGTTATATACGGCTGCCAATCGTGCTATTTTATCGGTAGAAGTTGTATTTTTACCCGTACCCCGCAAAACTATGTACGCTAAATATATTAATAACGCCAAAGCAGCACCATTTTGTTTGGGATCACCACTCCATGCCATGCCCCATTGATATTTTGCCCATACCGCCCCAGTGGTTATACCTAAAAAACCAAACAAAATACCCGTTTGTGCAAATGTGTGCGACACAAGATCATAATAAGGATAACCGGCATGTAAAAATTTAATGGCATAGATAACCGATACCGTTAATAAAATCATCATACCAAACCACATAGGTACATGAAAAAATAAATTTCGTATCGTTTCTTGTAATCGCCCATCTAAAAAAGGTACTGGTACAAAGAAACCATCCATGCAAACATATAACAGTAGCCCCATCGTTAACCACTTCCACCACGCTATTTTAAATAACATATTGATATAAAATTTATAGGTACATAAATGACTAACCTATTGCCTTAATCACTCATTTTCGTCATTAGACAATGACTTTTTATTTTTTGCTTGTGGGTCATACAACAGAGCCGTACACAAACAATTTTTTCGATTTTTTGAAGATAGAATAGAATAGTTAACACAGCCTTTACAGCCATCCCAGAAGTTGTTCTCCTGGGGAAGCATGGCAAAGGTAACCGGTACATAACCTAATTCAGAATTCATTTTCATAACCGCTAGTCCTGTCGTAATAGAAAATATCTTTGCATGCGGATAAGTTTTTCTACTCAAATCAAAAATCATTTGCTTAATCCGCTTTGCAATACCCGTGTTTCTATAGGCAGGTGCTACAATCAGACTACTATTTGATACAAAAGAGTCGTTTTCATAACTATCCATATATGAAAAACCAACCCAAGTACCATCTCTTTGAATTGCCACAACGGATTTTCCTAAACAAATTTTAGCAACAATATACTCCACCGATCTTTTAGCAATACCCGTGCCCCTTATTTTTGCAGAATCTTCTATTTCCTTACATATAATTTCCGCATATTGTGCATCTTCAGGAATGGCCACGCGGACTATAATATCGCTGGGATGTTCATCCATAAAAGTTAAGATATATAAGAAATGTGTTTAAGAGTTCACAAATTTAGTAAATAATTCAATAAACTAAGGGGCAAGTTTTTACAGATGGCTATGGTCGTAAATCGTATCTAAAATAACTGGTATTCCAAATTATAATCAATCGTTTGGAACCTAAAATTTGCAAGTACGATTCAGTTTTTAGGTAGAATGCTTTTCAACTATTTTTACTGCGATAAAATTGTTAAAAATGCTTTTTAGTTTCATTTAGATAAACATTGAGTTGCCAAAATTTACTTCTGCTGAATGGAATTAGTTGAAAACGGTACTAATCAACTACAAAATGCAAGTTTAAGCAATAGGGTAATAGCCGAGCATTTTCCGGTGGCGTATTAGTTGAGGTTGAAAAGAATTATTTATTCTTTAGTTGTTATGTTGCATATTCATCGAATAACTCGGTCAATATGTTATCTAAATATTTATCTAAATCGCCATTAAATGCAGTGTGTGGAATACAAAGTTCTTTTAAAATTTTTCCAAACCGATTATATCCATCATTGCTACGCAGTTCAACCCATTTGACCTGAAGCATATCGGCTTGTTGTTTGTTTAAGTCAGATAATTTATCAGCTACAAAAACATTAGTTTCTCGTGCAAATATTGCTTCGGCACTTTCGGGGTTCCCACGCCCCATTAGTTTTACTTCGCAACGAGCGTAGGTGTTTTTACTGATCAAATAAAAATCAACATCGCGCATACTTGCAGGAACTTTGCTTTGATCAAAATGCTCAAATGGTACAGAATAAAGTTTACAAAGCGTAGCCATTAGGTATTTCTCAACGCGTTTTCCTGCCGTACTCCAAAGTCCACCGCGAAGAGCCGATCGCTTTACTGCAAGCGTATTAATTACAATAAGACTTTCGTTGATGTTCAATTCAACACTAACACCTCGGAGTTTAATTGTTAGTGTTAGATCAATGTCATTTTCGTTTTCAATCATGCGACTTATTGATTGATGTAATATGTCGTAGTGCTCATTCGAAGCCTCAATAACAATTTCTTTAGATGCTGAATTATACATATTGGTAATCGTCTTCTTGTTAAGTCCTGAATTAATTGCAATTTCATCAGCACTTAATTTGCTATTCAAAAAAATTTCTTTATACCAATCAATTGTTACATCTTTATTGGCAAGTTTGGCTTCTATCACTTTTTTAAAAAAATCAATTGCAAATTGTAGAAATTCAGCGTTAATAAGTGCAACTACATCAATTCTATAATCTTGTCCTTTTATAAGTCGTTTGATGATGTTTTTTACCACTTGGTCTGTGCGTGTCATGGACAATTTCTTTAAATTCTTCTAATGTTAAAAATTTAGTTTGTCGTTCATGGAACATACCTTGCGGTTTAGTTTGGGCTTGCATATATTGAAAATATTTTGTTCTTTCTCGGTCAAAAAAAATAATCTATTCAATGCTTTAGCCGTTCTACCAACGGTGCCACTTCCGCCGAAGGGATCAAATACCAAATAACCCTTGTATGAGTAATATTGAATTACTTTTTTACATAATTCAACAGGAAAGACTGCTGTATGTACTTTATCAAAACAAGGATCTATTTTCCAAACATTTGTTGTTTCGTAGCCATTTGCAACCTTACTGTTTTCAACAGTTTGATGATCATAACTTCGCATATTCCAATCTAAAAGTTTTTCGGTTGATTTCCTGTAAACCATTAAGTATTCGGTAACAGCATTTGGCTTATAGCCTAAAGGTTTACGATGTTGCATAAAACCACCAATTCTATTTTTTACACTGGCTTCAGGTTTAAGCCAAACGATGTCATCAATAAATTCCCATCCGTTTTTTACTAAATACGGATGCAAGTCAAATGGAATACCGTATCGTTTGCTAGCATGGGCACGACTAACTCTTGCTATAATGATTGGTGAGGTATTGACAATTAAAAATCGTCCCTCCTTTGTTATTCTGTGTGTTTCTTTAAAAACTTCTTCTAAAAATTCTAAATATGCTTGATAGCTTGGATATATTGAATAATCTCTTGCATTGTAATAGGGTGGTGATGTGAAAGTCAGATGTACGCTTTCATCAGGAACATATTTTAATGCTTGCAAAACATCAGCATTGACAACAACATTTTTTAGGAAATTATGGGTTTCATGATGCGGTAATCCATCTACATTTTTGTTGTCTTGGGCAAAATATTCTTTATAAATAACGGTTCTAACCATTTCGTTTGGGTGGTTTATTAAAGGCTTAAGATGATCTTCTACCTCTTTATCTTTTTCAAAAACCAACAGTCCACGAATGGCTTGACAAACTATTTTAGGGTCTTCATCATTTAAGAAATCAAATAAAAGCGGTTTGTTATGCGTGCTTCTTTGTCTGCCAATAGAAGATATTATTTCACGTCTTACGGTTGTATCTGTTTCTATCTTATAGCGATCCGAAAGTTTTGAAATATCTGTTTTGCTGTTAAGTTTCCCAATATTTTTAACGGCATTGAGTCGTACTTGATGATGTTGATGGGTTAAAAGTTCGTACAAAAATGAGCTATCAAAATTGCTGGGGAGTTGTCCTAAATGTTCAAGAATAAAATTGATTGTTCCAACATCATGTTGACTTTTCACAAGGTTAGCGATGGCACCATGTCCTTGTTGCTTCATTTCCTTAATAATGTCCTTTGTTATCATTCGTAGTTTTAAATTGGCTTCAATATACAAATTTACTCAAAAATTAAGGGATGTGCTTGGGTTTTAATGATATTTTACTTTGATGTGTTTTATATGCTTATCTCCGCCATCGTACAAGTTATAGTTGCTTTAATTACAAAGGTTTAGTTAATACTTGATTTAAAAAAGATGCTCTATGACGAAAAGGGTGGGTAAAATGTTAGAAGTTTGATGACTTTAAAAATGACAATTTGGTATTTTATAAGGTTATTTTTCTTTCTTTTGTCTTGATACAAAAGAAAGAAACAAATAAAAAATCAAGCCCTTCCTCTGAGGGCGTTTTGCTGATATCCTCAACGGTAATTAAATATAAAATGTAACTAACTTACTCACTTATTTCGTCATAGAGCTAAAAAAGAAACTGAGCATAGTATTTCTACAGATAATTAACGAGTTGATGTTGCTGAACGGTTGTTTTTTAAGTGTGGGTAGTGTGAAATGATTTCAAATGTAATTCTGGGGTCTTCTTTAAGGATGCTTATCATCTTATATAAAGAGTCAGCATAATTAGGGGCACGGAACATTCTATCATGAGCCAACAAAACTAAGTGTTTCGGTGTATTACACTTATTCATATATAAGTCATTTTTAATTCTGCGTGCCAAAACACCCGGCGACTCAACCGGATTGCAAAATTTATCTCTTGTAAAATTCCATTCCTCATCCCATCCAATTACATCAAACCCCATGCTGTCTAACAAATGACAAAGCGGTTTTAATTCCTTAGAAACATGCCCTAATCCAGATTGATTAACCCATGCACTTCTACCAGGTAATCGGATAATTTTAAAAAGTGGATCAATCATTGTTTGGGCTACCAGAAAATCTAACAAGGCAGAATCGGGATGACTATAAAATTTCTTATAATGACTATCGGCATGTGAAAAACTATGGTTCCCTATTTCAATATTGGGATAATTTGATCTGATTTTTTCTAAAATGTTAATTTGTTGTTTATCATATAAATTATTAGCAATAATGAAAAAAGTAGCTTTTACACCTAACTTTTTAAAGATATTTAGACAAGTAAGGGTTCCTCTTTGCGGTCCATCATCAAATGTTAAATACACATAGTATTTGTTTGTATCTTCTACAAAAGAATCGGACAAAGCTGATGCGTTAGTAATTGGTACAGCCGACTGCATTTCTGGCAATAAAGAATCAGGTGTATTTTTAGTTAATAGGCTATCATTCTGGAGTGCACGGGTACCTCTAGCTTTTTGACAGGCGGGCATGAGCAAAGCAATGAATAATAATGCACAATAAAAAATATGTGTTCGTTGCAACATATTTTTTTTTATCAAACTTTTGTTGGCGTACATTATTATATTTTTATGATCAGCTCTTAACTACTGTTGCGTGATTTGACTTAAATGATGTATTCGAATAATGACCTTGTCTTTGTATTTTGTAAGTAACCCTTGAACACATACTTCTTGATTGTTAAAATATTGTTCGGGTGGAGCAGGTATATTCAAAGAGTCAGAATGAGGAATAGCCAAAGTGAGGGGTGCATTAGGAAAGGGGGCACCCATATTAAGCAAGGTTACTTTTTTATCTGACTTTGCTAAAAATTTACCACCAAAAATTTTACCACAAACTTGTACTTTTTCTCCTATATGCTTATCAACATCAGACAAGGCAATTGTAGTAAATTTTCCTATTCCTTGATTTTGTTGAGCATGAACATTGGGTTGTACACAAAATAGGTAACATAAAAATAAAGCACTGGAGATAAATATTTTAGACTTCATAGAATATATAAATTTGTTGGATAGCAAAGGTAAATAATTTATTGCTATTCGTTATACTAAAAAAACGAATAACTTGGTTTTGATGCAAAAAAGGCTAAATCATTTTTTATCTTTAGCGTTAAGTCCTACCTTTTTTAGCACCGTAAAAAAATGATTTATCCTATTTTTTAAAAAACAGCTTCCTTTTTAAAAAGAAAAAAATAATACATTTACACCCCACTTAGTTTACAGGTTATCCTCAATTCCGTTCATATAATCCTAAAAAATATGCCCCAATTTTCACATCTACATGTGCATACAGAATACTCTCTTTTAGATGGTATGGCTAGTGCTGAAAAGTTATTTGAGAAAGCTAAAAAAGACAACATGCCCGCCTTAGCTATTACCGACCACGGCAACATGTTTGGCGTCATGGATTTTTTAGCAGAGGGGTGGAAAAAAAATAATGTTAAAATAGTTGGCAAAGATGATCATGGCAACGACATTATTCAACCAATAGTTAAACCCATCATCGGTTGTGAGTTTTATATGGTTGAAGACCGATTTATAAAAAGTTTTACAAAAGAAAAAAAAGACAAACGATACCATCAATTATTATTAGCTAAAAATAAAATTGGATACCAAAATTTATCTAAGCTATCATCCTTAGGTTATATAGAAGGGTTTTATAGCAAATATCCGCGTATTGATAAAAAACTGATTGAGCAATACCATGAAGGATTAATTGCTACAACCTGTTGCATTGGTGCTATTATTCCGCAATATATTTTACATGAAAGTGAAGAAAAAGTAGAACAAGAACTTCAATGGTGGCTACATATTTTTGGCAAAGACTTTTTTATAGAACTTCAGAATCATGGCATAGAGGAGCAAAAAAAGATTAACGATGTATTGATCAAGCTATCAAAAAAATATCAAATACCAGCTATTGCCACTAATGATTCTCATTATGTGGATAAAGAAGACGCAACTGTACACGATATTTTACTTTGTATGCAAACCGGTGCGATGGTAAAAGATCCCGGAATGGATGATTTCACTGATGGGGAAGAAACAAAAAAAGGTCGATTCAAATTTCCAAGCAATAATTTCTATTTGAAGACCACCCAAGAGATGTCGATATTATTTAAAGAAATACCGGAAGCCTTAGATAACACAAATATTATCGTAGATCGGGTAGAACTTTATGACATCAAACAAGACCTTATATTTCCCGATTTTCCACTACCAAAAGAATTTCAATTACATGCAGAAGAAAAACTCAATCAATGGGCGTATCTACAATATTTAACGCAAGAAGGTGCCCGTAAAAGATATGGCGAAATTACCGCCGTCATTCAAAATAGACTTGATTTTGAGTTAAGTACTATAAAAAAAATGGGATTCTCAGGATATTTTCTCATCGTGTGGGACTTTATTCGTTATGCACGAGACAATAATATTCGAGTAGGACCTGGACGGGGCTCAGTTGCCGGTAGCGTAGTCTCTTATTGTTTAGAAATTACGAATGTAGATCCTTTTAAATACGGCTTACTATTCGAACGGTTTCTTAATCCTGATAGAAAATCGATGCCTGATATCGACACTGATTTTGATGTCGTAGGACGAATTAAGGTCATGGAATATGTAGCACAAAAATACGGGCGTGATCAGGTAGGACAAATCATTACCATCAGTAAAATGGCTGCGAAGAGTAGCATCAAGGATGCGGCTCGGGTGCTAGACTTTCCCTTAGCTCTTTCAGCAAGACTCAATAGCTTAATCCCTGCAACACAAAAAGAAATACTGTTATCTGACTTACTCAACCCATCGGTTAAAAATGAATTTTCAACCGATCCCCGATACCAACAAAATATAGAAACCTTACGAAGTTTATACGCCAATAGTAATAGCGATGAATCCAAAATACTAAAAATAGCCGAACAATTAGATGGGATTGTACGAGGAACAGGCGTACATGCCGCCGGCGTTATTATTGCACCGAAAGACCTAAAAGAAATATTACCCGTAGCAATTTCAAAAGAGTCCCCTTACTTATTAACCCAATATCATAAAGATATTATTGAATCGGTAGGTGTTATTAAAATGGACTTTCTGGGACTTAGAAACTTAAATATTATATACGACACTTTAGCGTTAATTAAAAAAAATCACGGTGTTGATATCGATATAGACAGCATTTCGCTAGATGATAAAAAAACATTTGCCCTTTTTCAGAGAGCAGACACTTTTGCCCTATTTCAATTTGAAAGTAGTGGCATGCGTGAATGGTTGAAAAAATTAAAACCTGATCGATTTTCTGATCTCATTGCCTTAAATGCACTTTTTCGACCGGGTCCTATGAAATATATCGATACATACATCGCTAGAAAATTTGGCAAAGAAAAAATCGAATACGATTTACCAGAAATGGAAGAGATTTTAAGCGAAACCTACGGAATTACAGTTTACCAAGAACAGGTTATGTTGCTATCGCGTAAATTGTCTGAATTTACTGAAGGGGACGCCGATTTGCTTAGAAAAGCCATGGGGAAAAAAGATATTAAAACCATGCATAAAATCAAAGAGAAGTTTATGAACCAAGCGGGGAAAAGATTCCCACTAGAAAAACTAGAGAAAATTTGGAAGGACTGGGAATCATTTGCTGAATATGCCTTTAATAAATCACATTCAACTTGTTATGCATTTGTTGCTTTTCAAACAGGCTACCTCAAAGCAAATTATCCTCAGGAATATATGTCTCAAGTGCTCAATTGGGCTGACACAGCTGATCGAAAGGAGCAATGCCTTGAAGACTGTTATAAAATGAATTTAATAATTGCACGACCAGATATCAATATCTCAGCGTGGGATTATTTAGCTGAAAAAGAAGGAAATATTAGAATGGGGTTAAAATCAGTTAAAGGTCTTAGCGAATCATTTGCTACATCTGTAATGCATGAAAGAGAAATAAATGGTCCGTTTACTAATTTTTATGATTTTGTTGAGAGAATGAAGAAAGCAAACGGCAAAGGTTTAACAAAAACATGCATTGAAGTATTAGCTTATAGCGGCTCATTAGATTGTTTTTCAGAATACCACCGTGCACAGTACTTCTTTACACCGCCGGGCGAACGGCTGTCTGCTTTAGAAAAAATATTGCAGTCGATGGACTCCATAGAGAAAAAAAGTAAGAATAAATATGCAGGACCTTCTTTATTTGGTGAACCAACAAAAGAAGAGAAGTCTAAAAATTTTTCATTGCCACCCTGTCCTGAAATGGAGAAAGCAGAAAAACTAAAACACGAAAAAAATATTGTTGGTATGTTTATTAGTGGACATCCCTTAGATATTTTTAACTTTGAATTAGGGGGTATTGTATCTCGTTATAAAATATTTCCGCTAAAAGATTTTGCTATCTATAAGGAACGATTATTGAATGAAATGACCTTAAACAGCACGGGAAGGGATAAAACAAATTTAACAACACTAAAAATTGCAGGCATGATAACCGCTGCACAGCATCGAAAAACAAAAACCGGTAGGGAATATGGCAGTTTTGTACTTGAAGATAAGACCGGTAGTCAAAGCTTTAATATATGGGCTGAAAACTATCTTAAATACAAACATTTTTTACAAGTAGATCAAGCCGTCTATATAAAAGGGAGTTTTGTGAAGAGTTATAACCAATCAGACATCGAATTTCAAGTCGGTAGCATTTATTCGTTATATGATCTCAAAAAACAAGAAACACGATCAATAACTTTAACCATGGAAGACCCTAATGTATTAACTAAGGATTTTATTAAAAACTTACAGCAACTAATAAAAACAAAACGCGGTAACACCGTTTTAAAAATAGTGCTAAAAGATAGGGAATCGGACACCGAACTTTCTTTAGTAAATAAAGATATACCCTTTGAAATGTCGGATGAAATAGTTGATTTTTTACAAAATACGCTGACTATACAATTTAGCATTGATACACTGCAATAACTAATAGCGGTAGCGTATAGCCCTCGATTAAACACTTGAAAATTATACTAAACAGAAGATAAAGGCGTAAGGGTATTGTCTTTATATTGTATGGGATCATACTGTAACTTCCAGCGTTTATGACTCCAAAGATAATTAGAAGGTTTCGTGTAAATAGCTGTTTGTATCATGTTGACAACTTGTACGGTAAGTGCACCGCGAGCCATTTCTTTAGGATTGTCGGTTACCAAGGTTAAGGTACACTTATAGTATCCTCTTTTTTTTCTGTATATATCGGCAAACAACACAATATTGTTATAACGCTTAGCAATCCTTTCAGGTCCTTGCGTAAACGCTGTCATTCTACCTAAAAAAGGTAGCCAAAAAGAAGTCTTGGGATTGGTTGGGTTTTGATCAGCAATAACACCCAATACAAAATTACCTTGATCGCAGGTATGGTAAATTTTTAAAACCTTCCACGCAGAAAGCATTTTGCTATGAAAACGCTCTCGTATATGCTTCATCAATCTTTCAAAATATTTATTTTCAATGGGCATATAAATACCTAAGAGATTACAATATTTAAAAGTTGCACCACCACAAATATTCAGGTACTCCCAATTAAAAAAATGGGCAGACATAACCTGTACCGATTTACCTTCATTGAGATAGGGGTAACAAACAGGGAAATTAATCTCAAATCGTTTTTTTATACCCTTCTTAGAAATAGATAACAATTTTAATAACTCTATAAAATTATCAGTGAAACGAACATAAAATTGGTTAATAATAACCTGTTTATCTCGCTTTGATAAATTAGGGAAAGCACCATTTATATTTTCTTCTAATACCTTCTTTCTGTAACGAAAAATATGTTGTAATACAAAAGCAATACAACTACTAATCAGGTATATAATTGGCCAAGGAATCAAAGACAGTAAATAAAAAAAACAGAACAACAAATAATACATCTGTACTTCCTAATTTAACAATATAATAATACTACGCATTCCTGAAAAGAACCTGATGTAACAAAAGGGACAAAATTAAAGAAGTTCCCTAAAAACAGACACATCAGGTAGTTCGCAAAGATATATTGTTTAATGTTTATTTTACTACTATGGATTGTAGTTGATATGTCCACAATTAAGTGCCACAAGCATACGCATCAGGACATTTGGCAGGACAATTACACCAAATATAACACGCATTGTCTGTACAGCTATAACAGGCATTACAACTCCGAGGGGGTAAACTACTACACACTGGATAACCTGCACACACAACGGCACATTGCGAATCGGCAGAGCAAGTGGTATCCTTTAAGCTATGCCCCCCGCCTTTTACAACTTTAATCTCATGCCTTCCTAAAACAGAACCCAAATTCATTGATTTTTGTTTCATGATTTTTTTTTGCAAAGTTAACGTATTTTAAGTGAAAAGGACAAAAAATGTCTCAATTATTTTTTGAGGTGCTGAGAGTTTTTTCTTTTTTTATAAATTATATTTTAACTGATAATGGCTTGAAATTTACCAATAATCTTATCAAAAGCAAAAAGGTAATTTATGTGTCCAACCCTCTCTATTAGACCAAAAATGCAAACAAGAAAACATCTAACACAGACTTACTTTACCGGGCACACCGAAAACGAATGGAATGGTTGAACGAACTATAGTTGCCTTTGCCAAGTAAATTCAACTCGGCAAATTGAATATGTTAAATTGTATCTTTGCAACTATATTATATGAAAAAACTTATTCTTTTCCTTCCCTTTTGTTGTGTACTTTGTTAACTTTTGAGTGTTTGCATTGTTGGGATAATAGATAAAAAGTAGGCTGAAAACTCTCAAATTCCTTGATAGTATTACCTTTGAGGCAAATCAAAGTATATGAATAAAAAAACTGCTTTTTTTGCAACTCAAGAATTACCAAAAGAAAAGGTAAAAAAGATGGAAAACACCTATATAAATATTTAGCATGTAGTAAACATTTTGTAGGTGGATTTAGAAGATCACCCGCACAAATATGGACTGAATATACAGATGGAAAACAAACATACAGTCAATTAGTTTTAAAGTATAGTTGTTCAACACGAACTATAAGAAAACAAAAAATAGTGAGTGGTTTTTTTAAGGTATAATGGGCAATTGGATGTTAAAATATAGCTATCAAAAAAATAAAAAGAATTTTGCTTTTCACTCTTTTGATAGCCAGTATCCAAAAGCATTCAAGGTTATCCATGGTAGGTTGCTCCCCAGCAGAGCTACTTCCGTCTTACTTGATTGGCAATGTTACTACAAAATAAAATTTGCTTTGTAAACTTTGCTAAAAAATAGTCTACTTTTTGTCTATTAGAGCAAACCATCTAAAAACAGCCTACTTTTTGTCCATTATACCTTAAACAAAGATAATTAACCATTATCATAGTGCTAAATAGATTGTACCTTTGCACAACTTATAATTTTTTTTAAAATGAATAAAGCATTATTGATTTTCTTTTGTTCAATATTTTTTTGTGCCACCGCTAAATCTTTTGCTATTTTCCCTACGCCTAAAGAAATAAAACACCAATCGGGCTTCTTTGTTCTACAAGCATCATCAGCTATTATTGCACACCAACCCGGCGAAATTGAAAATGCACTTTATTTAGATGATTATTTAAGTAGTCATTGCCAATTAAGACTCAAAATATTACCCGCTACTAACACAACAAGCATCGAATTACAACTCATAGACACCAATGAATCAACATCTTTAAATAGAAAAGAATCTTATGAATGTGTTGTAACACCACAAAAAGTAATTTTGAAAGCAACGACCAAAGTAGGGCTTTTTTATGCTATTCAGTCCTTTATACAGATGCTTCCCAATCGTGCTGTGGATATGAAAGTCAAGGATAGTATAACCATTCCTTGTCTAACAATCTACGACTACCCTGATGTAGCTTATAGAGGCATGCATTTGGATGTATCTCGACATTTTTTTAATGTTTCTGAGATTGAAAAATACATAGACCTGCTCGCTTTAAATAAGATGAATTATTTTCATTGGCATTTAACCGATGATCAAGGCTGGCGCATTGAAATAAAAAAATATCCCCTCCTCACACAAGTAGGGAGCATACGCAAAGGAACAATTACGGGGCTGTATCCGGGTAATGGAAATACCAATGAACCTTACGGTGGCTATTATACGCAAGATGACATTAGCACTGTCGTGCAATACGCTGCAAAACGCTCTATCACTGTCATTCCTGAAATAGAAATGCCGGGGCATTGCTCTGCTGCAATTGCTGCTTATCCATTTTTAAGTTGTTTTCCTGATTCGGTAACAGAGTACCCCAAAGAATGTACTTGGGCAGGTGGACCAAGAACAAAAAAAGAAGTACAACAAACATGGGGTATTTTTAAAGACATCAGTGCACCCACTACACAGGTTTTAAATTTTTATCATGATGTTCTTGACGAGGTGATCGCCTTATTTCCATCGCCCTATATTCACATTGGTGGCGATGAAGTTAAAACAGATTATTGGGAAGCATCTGATTCAGCACAGCAAATTATGCAGAAAGAAAAACTGAAAGATGTAAGTGATCTTGAAGCCTATTTTATTAATGATATGATTGCTTATCTAAAGGGCAAAGGCAAACGCACAATCGGTTGGGATGAAATACTCGATAAGGATGTTGATACTTCTGCCATTGTGATGATCTGGAACACAAAAAAAAAGATAGAATCGGAAGCAGTAAACTATAAACACCAAGTTATACTAGCACCCTCCAATTATTTTTACTTAAATAATTTGCAACATATTGGTGATACCGCTTTGATGTACAAAAAACCAATCCTTACCTTAAAAGATATTTTATCGTTTGATAATGATTTTATGAAACAACATTCTGCTAAACTATTAGGCATTGAGGGCTGTTTGTGGACAGAATACATACCGGACTGGAATAAACTCCTTTATTTCGTTCTACCCCGATTAACAGCAATAGCCGACAAAGGCTGGAATTTTAATAAGAAAAATGATACCCACTATAAAGATAATTTTATAGATCATCTACCGGAACTAATGGCATGGTATCATTTTATTGGATATTGATAGTTCTGAATTTTACATATAATTGACACAAAATAGGCTAAATCATTTTTTGAGGTGCTAAGAGGTTTTATTAATGGATCATGGTTAGAACCTTTAAATGTTTTTTCTTTTGTCTGAACCGTGATTTATATGATTAAC
>JASGCP010000104.1 GCA_030053995.1 Phycisphaerales bacterium | reverse complement strand
TTTACTTTTAAATTTACATTTTACAGGCTTACTCCCCACAAAATAAACTTGACCCAAGAATTAGTACCTAATTGTATATAGTTACCAAAAAAATATTGAGCCATTTTTTTTTAATACGCCAATGGCGGACATTTAACATCATTGCTAACTTTTCGTTTGAAATTACCTATTTTAATAAAGGTTAATTCATAAGCCCCTCTTGAGCTATTATAGGGCGATAACTTAGATACTGTTGCATCATAACTGAATGAAAACTTAAAGCTATTAACTTCATAACCAATCATTGGTATAATGGCATCGGCTAATCTATAATATAAGCCAAAAAGAATTTGATGGTGTCCTTGTCCTCCTTCAATGATCGATCGCTTACCATTGAGCCCAATTTCAACTTCATAAGCATTTTTGGTTTGTGTATAATAAACATTGGGGTTTAATGTCCACAGGTTATTATCTAAAATAAATAGGGTGTTAACAAAAGCATTGTATATTAAGGGGGTTCGATAGTCTAATCCCCTTGCAAAGAAGCCCTCGTAAGGCTGACTTAAATTACCAATACTAGCACCAACCCCTATAAAACTATGTTGCGATAAATAATAATGATATGATAAACCAGCTTGTAAATTAAAATTTGTTACCGATTGTGTTGTAAAACGCTCACTGTTAGAGATGGTGTTGTCAAAAAATATACCATTCCATTGATTGTTAAAACTAAATTTATTGAGATTAACTCGTTTATTGACTAACCCTATATTAGCCCCAAAACTTAGTAAACTACCAATACCTATTAACTGATGATAGGCAAGGGACACAAACCCCTTGGTTGCCGTTAGTCCTCCTACACCTGCTATTTCGTTAAAAACACCAACACCAATACCGCCCCAGCCGTTTTTGAAATGTCCGCCTAAGGTTTCTATATCCCCCCAAACCCCAAATGAACGATAAGGCTGCCCACCAACCGCACCGTATTGATCTCTATAAATAGCTCCTACTTGATAATTTGATTTGGTACTAACAGCAGTGTTTGCAGGATTAGCTAATATGGGAACATTAAAATATTGCGAGTAATTATAGTTTTGTGCTGTTGAATAAGATAGGGTAGTTAATGATATCGATAAAATGATGGTAATCCTTATTAAAATAGGTTTCAATCGCATAACTAATAAAGATGGCACAATATAAAGATTTAAACTACATGCATGCTCATGGTGCCCTTTCTTGCTCCCTATTTTAAGCGTCCATTTCTCCCGCTATTAAATTTAAACTACTTAAAGTAATAATAGCATCACTTAACATAGAGCCTTTAGTGAGCTCATTGTATGCCTGATAATAAACAAAACAAGGTCTTCTAAAATGTAATCTATAAGGGGTGCGTCCTCCATCACTGATTAAATAAAACCCGAGTTCCCCATTGGCACCCTCAACAGAATTATAAATTTCACCTTTAGGTATATTAATCTCACCCATAACAATTTTAAAATGCCAAATGAGTGCTTCCATTTTTGTGTAAACATCTGATTTTTCAGGTAGATAGTATTCTGGAGCGTCTGCATGGTAAACATCAGCTTCTTGCCCTTTAAAAGCGTAAACCTTTTTTAAAGCCTGATCAATAATGCGTAAACTTTGCCACATTTCTTGGCTCCTTACTAAGAAACGATCGTAGTTATCCCCTGTAGTACCAACAGGTATATTAAAATCAAAATCTTCGTAACTTGAGTAGGGCTTATGTACCCGAATATCATAGTCGATACCGCTAGCTCGTAAATTAGGACCTGTAAATCCGTAGTTTAAGGCTCGTTCTGAAGAGATGCCACCGGTACCTTGGGTTCGATCTATAAATATGCGATTTCGAACAAATAAATTTTCAAATTCTTTAAGTGCCTTAGGAAATTCTTTTAAAAACTTTTCTATTTTGGTAAAGGCAACCTGCGTAAAATTGCGCTCAAAGCCTCCAATCCTGCCCATGTTTGTCGTTAATCGTGAACCGCATACTTCTTCATATATCTCATATACGAGTTCTCGATACTGCATTAAGTATAGAAAGCCTGTAAAAGCCCCGGTATCTACCCCTACGATTGAGTTGCAAATTAAATGGTCTGTAATTCTTGCTAACTCCATAATAATGACCCTAAGATAATCTACGCGTTTGGGTGTGGATACGCTTAACAGTTTTTCACAAGTTAAGTGCCACCCCATATTGTTAATGGGACTACTACAATAATTTAAGCGATCCGTTAGGGTAGTAATTTGATATAAGGGGCGTCGCTCGGCTAATTTTTCAAATGCTCTATGGATATACCCAATCGTTTGTTCACTAGAAACAACCTTTTCACCGTCAATCTCTAATATGTTTTGAAATACACCATGGGTAGCAGGATGCGTAGGTCCTAAATTGAGGGTTGAGGTTTTCTGCTCAAGCCCAGTAATAGGTAAAGAAATATGATTTGTTTGTTCCGTTTTAACCATAATAGATTAATTAATTCCTGATAATGTATATATGAACCTATTCCTAACACGCAAAACTACTACAAAAGTTTGAATTTCTTGTCGTAAGGATATGATATAACGAAATAGGATTGCCGTATTTATTGCATAGGCTCGGCTAAATAATTTTTTATCAGGTATGGGTGCTTCAATATTACCAGCTAACAAGATTGCCGGTTGTCCAAAAATAAAATCCAATAATTTGAATGCCTATTAAAATGCTATAGACCACAAAACGATTTTTTTGTATGATACCCCAGCGACTACAAATTAAATAAATTGGAAAAATAGTGGATAAATAACGATTACTAAAACCTGCATAAAATAAGGGAATTAAAATACTGATCCAAATAAAAACCTGAAAACTTGTCCGCATTTTGTTGTAATAAAATAAGGTGATGATCATTAAAATAACGCTGAAAGTACTATATACATCTGATAATAGCGGTGTAATCCCATTAAGTCCTGGATTATAGAGCGATTTATAAAATAAAATGTGAAAAGAATTACCCCATAGTTGTGCCTTAGCATGGGGATAAGCCCAAAAATCACCCGTGAGAAATTTTAAATAGGTAAAAAATAAGATTAAACTACAAACAGGAATGATAAAGTATAATGACAGGCTGATGTTTTTTTTAGAAAGTATTTTTTTGACGTTTATTGTAGAAAAATTTAAAAAAACACCTTCTGTTTCTAAGAAACACAGATACATGGGGAGC
Source organism: Phycisphaerales bacterium (assembly GCA_030053995.1). Classification (GTDB taxonomy): domain Bacteria; phylum Bacteroidota; class Bacteroidia; order Chitinophagales; family Chitinophagaceae; genus JASGCP01. The sequence continues at coordinate 4,429 of JASGCP010000104.1, read as the reverse complement.
AAGAGGAGGCAAGCATTCGGGCGCACCAGTACAAATAAAGCTCCTAAGAGTCCGAAGAGTAGGTGTTGTTTTCTAAGAATGCTCAAAAAGCAAGCAATGCTTAATAAGAAATACATGCATTCGCTAAGGTTCATGGCAAGGAAGAAACTAAAGGGGAATAGGAATAATAAGTCTATCCCCGTTTTAATATCTTCTTTAGAATAGGATAATTCTATCAGTAATTGTTCAAAAGTAATTACGGTCGCAACGAGCACGGTCACGCTCAAAATAAAGCCACTTATTTCAATATTGAAACCCGTTAATGCATAAACTAAATGCCATGTTATTGGGTATAAGGGAAAAAAACCGATGTTTATTTGATTAAATTCGTGTGGGATGGTATTGTAGCCATGTTGTACAATATCTGCATACCAACCACTATCCCAATAATTAAATATTTCGATAAAATAATAGGAACCGGTTTTATAAAGATTGTTATGAAATAGATAATAGTGGGCACTTTGGAATATATTGGCAAGTACAATATAAAATAGCTTATATAATACTATACATAATAGTATTTTGAAAAAGTATCGGTACGGAGTTAATTTTTTTTGTGCCTTCAAGAGCATGATTAATTTGTATGCTTAAATAATATAATATTTAATCCAAAAAAACTTTAAAATGTATAATACATTGTGGGAAGCCACATGCAAATATAGATTTAAAATATTTTATTCGTATAATATTATATAGGTACTTCGTTTTTAAAAGATTGTAGGCAATCGTGTACTTAAAATCTTAACTATTTGTAGGATGATTGGAATATTCTTAAAATAAAATAGTAAATTTGCATTTTGAAAATCGCAATTTTATATAAATCTTGAGAAATTTGATAGTTTATGAATAATTTTTCTTTTAATAAAATAAGCAATATTTTATCTTTTCTTATTGTTTTAACAACTTTAGCTGGTCTTTGTAGTCTTTTTTATGTTGTGTTGTTTATAAAACTGCCACATGTTCAAGATAGTATGGAAGGTAACTATCTGCGTTTAGTTATTCGTTTTTTTTCTTTTTATACGGCTTGGATTAATATTACGGCCTTGTTAATTTTTGCTCGCATATTGATGATGCCTGATAAAACAAAGCAAACGATAATTACGCCCTATGCCATTATGTTTGTTACGGCATCCTTGTCTTTTATAGGTTTTGAGTTTTTTATGTTGTTAGGAATAAGAAATCATACGGGGTTATACGGATTTTCTGATGTTAGCTTGCATTATATCTCGCCTGTTTTAGTTATTCTTTATTGGATAGGCTATCAATTGAATTCGAAAAAATTGTCTCTTAAAACTTATTTCGCTAAATGGTACATCTATTTACCAGTGTTGTATCTTGTGTATTATATTTTTGCTATTGAAGTGTTACATTTACAAATTTACCCATTTGCATCTACTTTTAGTCAAACTTTGGAAATGGGTTTAATAACGGTACCCGTTTCTTTCTTCTTTTTTTTATTTTATTTTTACGTTGGTCGAATAATTCATCGGTTGGTTGACATACGATAAGATTTTTTTATTTCCTTTCAACGCACTAATTATGTTTTTTTCGCGTCGTTTTCGTAATGTACTCCCGCTATTATTATTGTTCATACTTGCAGTTGTTGCACTTATCATTCGTTTTGATAGTGTGTCAGTTACGCCCTTGAATTCCAATTTTGATTTAGCGGATAGTGTGTTTATTTTTTTATGCACTATTCTTGTTTTTTTTATGACGCCCGGACTTGCATTCTTTTATGGCGGAATGGTGCATCGTAAAAATATTATATCTACTATTATAAAGAGTTTTCTTTCAGTTGGTATTGTTAGTATTCTTTGGATTGTGATAGGATTTGAATTAGTATTTGGTACTTCATGGCATGGTATCATTGGCTTGCCGACTCATTTATTTCTTCATGGTATGAATATTAATTCGACCTTTTCTGCTTCGCCTAAGATCCCTTTGTATTTGTTTTTAATGTATCAAATGATGTTTGCAATTATTGCACCGGCTTTGGTGGTTGGAGCAGTGGCTGAGCGTGTAAAGTTTTCTTCTTATCTTATTTTTATAATATTATTTCATATTTTAATATATTGTCCTATTGCTCATTGGATGTGGAATGAACATGGTTTTTTAAATACAATGGGTGCCCTTGATTACGCGGGCGGTGCAGTTGTACACATTTCTGCTGGTTGTGCATCTTTAGCAGCGGCGATTGTTTTGGCCCCTCGATTAACTAAATTTAGAGCTAATGTAATACCTGATTCAAATATACCATTTTTTCTACTGGGTACTTCAATACTTTGGTTTGGGTGGTTTGGGTTTAATTGCGGTGCTACCGGTGCTATGAATTCATCTGCATTGTTGGCATTTATTACTACTAATTTATCTGCTGCAACAGGCGGACTTTCGTGGATGTTTGTTGATAAAATAAGAGAGGAAAAACCTTCTGTAACCGGCTTTTGCATTGGTGCCGTAGTCGGTCTTGTTGCTATTACTCCAGCGGCAGGATTCGTTAGTATTTCTGATAGCATTTTTATTGGTTTTATAGCTTCCTTAATTTCTTATTTTGCTGTTTTTATTAAGCATAAATTAAAGTTTGATGATGCACTCGATGTTTTTCCTTGTCATGGTGTGGCCGGTATTGTCGGGATGTTTTTAACCGGTGTATTGGGTATATCAGGAATTTCAGTAGCCTTTAACCACGGCGGTAGATTACATTTTATTTTTGTTGAATTGATCGCTATTGTGATTATTGCAACTTATAGCTTTTTGATAGCCTATATTGTTTTTAAGGTTATGAAAATCTTATCACCAATTAGAGTAAGTATTGAGGACGAAAAGAAAGGTTTAGATAGTACCCAATACGAGTTTCTATAGTTTGTAGCACTGCAATTTACAATGAAGATAGCTATTACAAACCAATAAAAGTCTTTATTACTTTTTTAAATATCCTTCTAAATCGTAGTTGTAGGCTTTACTAATTCTGATATTATAAAACGATCCTAATTTTATAGATGAATCGGGCTCAATGATTACTTCGTTATCTACCTCGATGCTATCAAATTCAGTGCGACCAATAAACTTACCTGCTTCTTTTTTATCAACAAGCACTTTAAAAGTTTTGCCTACCTTGGCTAAGTTTTTTTCATAGCTGATGGGTTCTTGTAAAGACATGATGGTCTCGCTTCGTTGTAATTTTTCCGATTCGGTTACATCATCGGTGAATTGATAGGCGGTAGTGTTTTCTTCATGACTATACTGAAAAACTCCGATTCTGTCAAAGCGATGGTATTCTATAAAACGCCCTAGCTCGTCAAGGTCTTTTTCAGTTTCAGATGGAAATCCTACAATAAAGGTTGTTCGTAAGCAAATATTAGGTATTGTATTTCTAATATGATCGATGAGTCTATTCATCTCTTCTTTTGTTATTTGTCTGTGCATCTTTTCTAATATCCGGTTACTTGCATGTTGTAAGGGGATATCCAAATACTTGCAAATATTCGGGCGTTCTTTAATTACATCGAGTATATCAACAGGGAATTGTGAAGGGTATAAATAGTGTAATCTGATCCATTCTAAATTGGGTAAGTCTGATAATATCTTGAGTAAATCGGCCAGTTTTCTTTTCTTATAAATATCCAGTCCGTAATAGGTTAGCTCTTGGGCAATGAGTATAATTTCTTTGACACCTTTAGCTATAAGCAGTTGTGCTTCTTTGACGATATCCTCAATGGTTTTACTTTTATGTTTTCCTCTCATGAGTGGGATAGCACAAAAAGCACAGGTTCGATTACAGCCTTCGCTAATTTTTAGATAAGCGTAATGGTTGGGTGTGTACAGTAGGCGCTCACCAATTAATTCTTTTTTATAGTTTGCATGTAATTGGGCTAATAAGGGCTGCATTTCTAATGTCCCAAACCATGCATCTACTTCTGGTATTTCTACAGACAGACTTTCTCTATAGCGCTCACTTAAACACCCCGTTACAAATAGTTTATTAATCTTTCCTCTTTTTTTTAATTCTACTTGCTGTAGAATTGTTTGAATACTTTCTTCTTTGGCTTTATCAATAAACCCACAGGTGTTTACGATAACCGTAGCGTGATTGTGTTTATTATGCTCATGTGCAACAGGTATGTTGTTTGCTTTTAATTGGGCAGCGATCTCTTCACTATCAACTAAGTTTTTGCTACAGCCCAGTGTTATAATATTTACTGATTGATTCAGTATGTGCGTTTTCATTATGGTATTTATAAGTTTTGTAAAGATACAAATACTATGTTTTAAATTTAATTTTCTTTGTGTCAATTTTGTTTAGGGGGCGTATGAAATGATTTAGCATTGTATGAAAAAAGTGGCTCTATGATGAAAAGGGTGGGTAAAATGTTAGAAGTTTGATGACTTTAAA
>JASGCP010000103.1 GCA_030053995.1 Phycisphaerales bacterium | reverse complement strand
CATTTTCGATAGCCACTTCGTTCGCCTTGTTTTGCAACGCCCTTCCTCTGATGGCATTTTGCCTATATCCTCAACGGTAATCAAATATAAAATATAACTAACTTACCCACTCATTTCGTCATAGAGGCTGAAATATAGTGCAGAGCCGTACCTAAAATATTTTTTCTTTGAATACTCAAAAAAAAAAATAACTTCGCATTACTTGATGTGTATTTTAATATTTTTTATAGTTAATAATTTTAAATTATGAATAACCTTCTTTTAAACCCTTGTATTATTAATGACAAGGTTTTATCTATTGATAAACCATTTCCAAAATTTGCTAAACACGCGGTTGTCTCTACTAAACCGGGCGAGGAATTTGCTGTTGTTACCAATGATATTCATTTGAAGCAAAATAAATGGATGACTATGTTTTGGTGGCCAAAGGATTTTACTTTTGTATGCCCAACTGAATTGGCAGAATTTAATCATAGCTATGCAGAATTTAAAGAACGAGATACTGTTTTAGTCGGGGCTTCTACAGATACCGAATTCGTACACTTAGCTTGGCGTTTAAGTCACCCCGATCTAAAAAATTTACAGTATCCTATGATAGCTGATACATCTAAATCTTTAGCTGAAGAGTTAGGAATATTATCATCCGACGAAAGAATAGCTTATCGTGCCACTTTTATAGTTGACCCAACCGGTGTCATTAAGTGGGTAAGTGTATATGATTTAAAAGTAGGAAGAAATGTTAAAGAAGTATTAAGAGTGTTAGATGCTTTACAAACTGATGAGCTATGCCCATGTAACTGGTCAAAAGGACAAAGTACCATAAAGAAATAGCATTACTTTTAATTAACCGTTAATTTTTTTATACATTTTTTTAATTAAACAGATTTTTATAGTCTTAATTTTTTAATCACAAATTTTATGCAAGAGACTTTCGCTAAGATAGATGGTTTTATAAACAATAAGATATATGACTTTGCAAACGCTGATGAACTGAAAGAGATACATGATTGTATTTTTTCTATGCGTACGGAATGGATTAAACGCAGTACACATAATTCTGATATTATGTTTTATACATTAGGTGCCGCTACTTACTTGGATGGAGGCGGGGACCAGTACCAAAAACATTGTGCACAATCTGCACCTGCTATGTTCCGTAACTTTGAAGATTTATATATAAAAATATGTAATTGGATGACAGAACTAACAGGCTATGAATCAATGATGTCAGAGGATCTAAACCCTCCTGGTTTTCATATCTTGCAAGGAAGTCCAGCAGTCCCACCATCTATTAAAACGGGGGGAAATATACACTTGGATTTACCGCATGAACGACATAATTTTAGCAGAGAAATTTTAGGCGTACTATCATTTACCTTGCCTATTCGATTACCCAAACTTGGTGGTGGTTGTTATTATTGGACTACCTTACCTAAAGATTTTATCCACGGTTCTGCAGTCCCCAACAATCTATATGATTGGTTTGATCAACACAAATCTTTTTTGCCTTACCAAATTGGTAAAATGGTTTTTCATAATGGTCAAATCTATCATCAGTTAGCAAATTCTCACCAGTTGGATTCTGATGATTGGCGTATTACTTTACAAGGGCATGGGGTTTTGCTTGATAATAATAAGATATGTTTGTATTTCTAAAAAAGATTGATACCTATAGTTATCTTTTTTGTTTCTATGATGAAGATAAGACGGTGGGTAAAATGTCTCAAGTTATGTTGCAGGGATACAAAAATTTTATGTTTCATACTTTATTTAATCTTTAGTTAATAGTATCCGGATTTATCAGGCAGACAAATAAATTCAAAAAAAAGTAGAGATGAGGCCTGCCTTATATCTACTTTCTGCATTCAGGTAGTTACTATAATAATCCGCGATTCAAACAAAAGATAGAAAAATGACATTGTGAAAATATCAAATTATCGTTTTAAGAAGCAATGGGTTAACCATTAATCATCAAACATTAACTACGCTTACTTTTTTCTCTATTCACCCAAATATTTTCTAGAAATATATTTTTACAAATCTCGCTTATATTTAACAGAAATGCAGACTGATACCGGAAGTAGTAGCACATTGTGCTAGCGGTTTGATGCGTGCGTCACTACACCCATCCCCGCCTACATTACATAAAGTACTTAAAGGAGTACATACATGCACTTCTACACCTTGAAGTTTATAAGTAGTTGGACTGGTACAACACCTTGTATTACCATTCAGATCGTAACAACTATCACCACAAGTGTTACAGTTTTTATCCCCCCCCTGTAAGTTTCTTTAATTCAGCATTTTTTAATTCAGCCCTTGTTATAACAGAGCCCAAAGTCGTTGAATTTTGTTTCATAGTATTTTTTTTTATAATTTTAAAAATATAGGTATCTGTATATATGACAAATACAGTGAGGGGTAGTTAAAAAAAAGTTATTTTTTTAACTGCCAATGCAATTTTTTTTGGCTCTATGATAAAAAGCTACCTAATTGGGTAGGTAATGTTTATATCCATCTTAGGAGTATAGTTTCCACTTTTTATTAAGAAAATCAGGTGCATTAAAGAAACGGGGATAAAAGAAATGTGACAATAATTCAATACCATCAATCAATGTAGATAATGACGGTTGTGTAAACAAATCATAATTAGCTAAAAAAATACGATTGTTTTTAAACGCAGATAGCTCTTTAAATATTGGATTTTTTTCTATAAATACATTTAAGTCTCGTTCGGTTCGTTCTATTGAGAAACCACATGGGGCAATCACTAAAATATCAGGATTATAATTGAGTATTCTGGTTAATGTAATTCGTGAGCTATCGCCATGTGGGTTGGCTATCTGGTCTATACCCCCTGCTTGCTTAATTTGGTCTGGAATCCAATGCCCACAGTTATAGAAAGGATCTATCCATTCTAATAGTGCCATATTAATCGGTTTTAGGCAGTTGTTCTTCTGTATTTCAAGAATTGCGTTTAGCCGTTGTCTATTTTCGGATACATACGCTACACCTTTTTCTTTGCAATTTAAAGATTGGGCAATTGTCAAAGCTGTATTAAAAACATCTTCCAATGAGTTAGGAGACAATGGAATTAATGTAGCTGGTTTGTCCATAAATGCTATGGACATGCGTGCACAATTTGTATCAATTTGACATACTTCACAGGTATCTTGCGTGAAAATTATATCGGGCTCAATAGCCTTGAGTTTTTGATTTTCTACCCAGTATAAAGATTTATTATTTCTTTTGCTCTCACTGAATATTTTATCGATTTCATGACTGCTATAGTTATTGTTTTCTATGATGCAACGAACAACAACTTCTTTTTCTTTTAATGCTTTAGTGGGACACTCAAATGTAACACCTTCAAGATAGGTGTCAAGTCCCATATCGTAAATCATTTGTGTAGCCGCCGGTAAAAATGAGCAAACTTTCAAAGGAATCTTTTTGTACAATAAAGATTAAACAGAACGCTTGCTAACTGATTGATTAGCGTATTGTAAAATAGGTATTTTTGTTTGCAAGTATTCGAAACCGCCAAATAATAAAGCACTGTATAACAAACTACCTATAAAAAAATTCTTTTCAAAAGGAATGGCCATGGTTAAGCATTCTACCCACCCAGCATAAGTTAAGGGATAAGTAGTACCACTTATCCAAACGCCAATGTCTGAAACAATCCAATGAATGAATACAATAGATAGGATACTTATTCCAAAGCGTATAACATTTTTAGAAGATTGCAAATAGTATCCTACTAAAGCCATCAAAACAAAAGACAAATATGTCCAAAATGCACCAGAATAAAAAAACACCCAGTGGTTGTACATTACAAACTTATTAATGAGGATATCGCCAACAAATATAGTAATCAAGGGAAATAATATAGCCTCTATTCTTGTTTTAAAATAAGTACCTCCAAATAATGCCATGGCACCTAATGGGCTAAAATTAGTAAAAGCGGTGATATAATGATTCATTGGCATAACTAGTCTAAGAATCACTGCTACCACCATTAATAAAATTATTGTTACATTTCTTAAATTGATACCTGCTTTCATAAAAATTATTTATTTCGTCCAAAGGTATATATTTTAAATCATTTTTTTAGATTGATTGAGACTGTATGGCAAAAATTATGCCTTTATTTATCCCTACATTGTCATAGAATCAGCCCCCTCTGTTTGCAAGCAATTTACTCTTACGCGGTTCAGGGACATTTTTATAATCATAAGGGCAATTTTTGCAACCATTACCGCAACAATACCCCCTTTCTAAGAGGAATTCTTTAGTAAACACAATGAGTTTATCGTTTGAGGTACTAAAAGACGAACCAGTAGAATCGTTTAACTTTTCGTCATCGTCCCATAAATTCTTTTTCATAAAGAATGGTTTTTAATAAAGGCTCTTTACCAGAGGGTAAGGTTACTGGTAACTGCCATTGTAAATAAAATATTTTACCACTACGAGACAAATTTAACCTTTCATAGTGTGTCTGAATTGATAATTCCCTATTCAATAAAGGTTGGTCATTTTGATGATAGGCTATATCCATTAAAACCCTACACTCGTGCAAATCTAATACTATCTTCGTAAATTCATATAGGTGTTCGCTATCTGTTTTAAGATGTAGCACGCCACTGGGTTGTAAGACTTCGGCATACAGTTTTAAAAACCTTGGATAAGTGAGTCTCTTTTTTGCTTTGGAATATCGTATTTGTGGATCTGGAAAAGTAATCCAAATTTCGTTGATGGATTGTGGTTTAAAGAATGATTGAATATGCTCAATTTGTGTTCGTACAAAAGCTATATTATGTAAATTTTCTTGCAGGGCAATGCTTGCACCTTTCCAAATTCTATCACCTTTAATATCAATGCCAATAAAATTTCTTTCGGGATACATTTTTGCTAGTGCAATCGTGTATTCTCCTTTACCACATGCTAATTCTAAGGTAATTGGGTTATTGTTTTTAAAATGCTCATTCCACGACACTAAGTTTTGGCTGTTATATTCAATAACATTTTTAAAGTTCGTGATGGCTACAAATCGTTGCTGTTTTTTTTTTGACATCCAATAAAATATTTAATAAAAAAAGTACCCGTAGATTGAATACGAGTACTTATGAATTACAGCTAAGTGAAAAATAATGTTGGTATATATTATCTCCTTCCGCCACCACCGCCATGGAAACCGCCACCAAAACCACCGCCACCATGAAATCCGCCGCCACCACCATGAAATCCGCCACCAAAGCTTGCACCAACATTTACGCGTGCACCGCCGTTGTAGCCACCGCCACCGTAAACGGGATGGTATGTACCCCCGCCGTTATAAGCGGGATGATAGCCCCCGCCACCATAAACCGGACGATAGTTTCCACCACCATGGTAATACCCACCACCATGGTAATACCCACCGCCACCATTATACCAATACCTACCATAAGCATTATAACCGTGCCATCCCCAACCGCCACCCCAAGCCCAAGGACGCCAGCCCCATCCGGCACCCCACCAAAATCCAGCAGGTCTAAATCCCCAAAAGCCTGCACCATAGCCCCAATAACTATTCCATCCCCAATATCCAGGAGCCCACCCAGCATAAAAGCCATCGCCCCACCAACCCGGATCAACATAAACGGTGGCAGGACCAAAACCAAAACCTATACCGGCATTTATAAAAAGGCCTGCATGACTTTTTGTAGGATGCGTAACTACTATAGAAAATATAAGGATAAGAATTAAAAACATTTTTTTCATAGATTGTAGTTTTTAATTATAAAATAAAATACCACGCAAATATAACTTTTAAATATTGTAAATAATAGTTTAGAAATATTTTGATAGCCATTTCTGTCTAAATATAATTTATGATTTCTTTAACTTTTTATTTTTTCGTTTTGACCGATACATACTATATTATTTTGGTTCTATAAAGAAGTGAGTGGGTAATTTTTTATTTGTGCTATTGATGTGCAACCACTAAACAGAGGGGGTATGCCAAAATTATTGGACTCGGCAATAAATAACAATATAATCGCTACATCTATCTACCATTGCCTATACATTAAGAAATGTATCATTTTTAAAGTCATCAAACTTCTAACATTGTACCCACCCTTTTCGTCATAGAGCCTAATTATTTTATTTTTTGCTTCCATAAAATTAGCCATTTAATACGTACATTTGCAAAATTCCTAAAAGTTCCTTACCACAAAATTAAAGTTAAAATAATGAGAACAAAAGTGCTATACCAAATGGGTGTTCTTTTCGTACTTACCCTATCTATATCATTCGTTATAGGGTGCACCCAAAAAATAGAATCCCCCACTAATAACAATACAAATACGCTGGCTAACCAAAAAGAAAGTTCAGCTAATAACAATAGCCATAGTGGATTTCTTATTGCTGCTAGTACAACAGGTACTTACGCCTTATATCCTACTAATGATGGGGGGACTACATGGTTAACGCCTATTATTCCCTATGTTCCTATTTCTAAAAAGGAAGTACATATTGATGCTGCGTGCTATTCTGGAAATAAAAGTATTACTTTAGTATATAATCAACAGGTTAATATTTTACCAGTTATTAGTACAGATGGAGGACAAAGTTGGGATCCTAATGCCAGTCCTATTATTTGGCCTTGGCCACTGATATCTAATGTAACCTATAGCTCATCGCATCATGGTATCATTTATGGTTCAACCGGTAGCATTCATGCAGGCAAAAATATTGGTTGTTATTCTTATACAAGAGATGGTGGGCAAACATGGTCGCCTATTCAAAGAATTAAAGGCATGTCTTTCATTAGCTCAGTAGCTTTTGCTACAGGTGGTTGGGGCGTATTAATGGGTTTGTCTTCTGGGGCTTCGCCTGTCATGGTTTATGCTACAACAAATGATGAAGGTGAAACTTGGACATTGCATGATATTTCTATGCTCGGTAACTACCATGTAAATATATCCGCCTTGTTATTTCAAACTCCATTCCATGTAATTGCTATAGGATATAGTAATGAAAATGATGGGGCTTGTTATTTTAATAGTTTTAATTATGGAAAATCTTGGAGTGATATTGGATTGATACCTAACGGTAGACAATTTACACCTCATGACATGGCTTTTACTAGCCCTAATAATCATAAAGCAATTGCAGTAGGCTCTGGTTTATTTAATAATGGTTCATATAGCGTTACAGAAGACGGTGGGCAAACATGGTTGTCCATAGACACTATACCAGGCTGGAAATATATGACACCAATGACTATAAAATTTTATGCACCCAATGAAGGGATTATAGCAGGATTTGATGGAAAGAGTGATAGAGATTGTTATGTTTCTATAACAACAAATGGCGGGCAAACATGGTCATTGCCGGCTAAGGTTGCAGGGGCGGTTTCTGTTCCTATTGTGTTGTTTCCCAATCCTTAATTTTAGGGGCTTTATGACGAATTAAGTGGGTAAAAATGGTAGAAATGAATTGATTTTTAAAACTACAATTTGGTATTTTATACTATTTTTGCTAGTAATATTGCCAAAGGTATAATTTAATTTTTTAGGTGCATAGACCTTATGTAGTCGTCCCTTAAAAAGTATTTTCGGGACTTGCTAAAGTTTACAAAAACATTT
>JASGCP010000006.1 GCA_030053995.1 Phycisphaerales bacterium | reverse complement strand
ACATTATAAAATACCAAATTATCATTTTTAAAGTCATCAAACTTCTAACATTTTATCCACCCTTTTCGTCATGGAGCCTAAAAAATATGGCTATTCTTTTCTTCCCACAATCATTTTATTCTGATAGCTGATATGGATGATAGATTATTGGTGGTGTTAGAATTGAGTTGGTACCAACTATTTGCGGCATTCGTAGTTTTTAGAATAAGTCCATTCTTGCCCACGATGTATCCATTATTAACATCTGTGAATAGTATATCATTTAGTGACCCTATATATTTTTGAAAAATCCACACATTACCCTGATCAACCGATTTTAATATATATCCTAACGCACTACAAATATATCCTTGGGTAGTAGTAGGAAAAGAAATACCCAATAAGGCGTCATTAATAACTGCAATAGTGGACCAAGTATTTCCAGCATTAACGGTTTTTAGAATGGCACCGCTACCATTTGTAATAAAGCCAATTTCAGGCGTTACAAATTGAATGCCGGTGAGACTATCATTACTAATTGTTTGAGTAGTCCAAGTACGTCCACCATTGGTGGTTGTTAATAAGGTTCCCGCAGCCCCAACAATATAGCCTATTTGTGCATTAACAAAATAAACAGCTGATAAATTTTGTAGCGTATTAGAAGGAATAATTGCCCAAGACTGCCCACCGTTATTAGTAGAAAGAATGGTACCTAAATCACCTACTGCAAAACCATTTTGCGGACTATTAAAATAAACGGCTTTTAATCGATTATTGGTAAGATTATTTTGTGTTGTCCATGTCCCCCCTCCGTCAACCGTACTGAGAATAATAGTATTTGTTGTGCCATCATTTGCTACACCAACCACATACCCCGTATCGATATTTATAAAATAGGCAGAAGTTAAATCAAAATTACTAATGCCATTTGGTGCTATTGCGTTCCATAAAATGCCCCCATTAGTAGATTTGAGTATTGTTCCGTTATCACCTACTACCCATATATAATCCAAGGGTAGCACGGTTAAATTGGTTTGTACAATCTGATTCATTTCTGTTGCAGAATCATATACATTTAATACCACTTTAATATTTCCTGATCGTAGAGGAAACAATAGAATATTAACATTGACATTATTGTAAAACCGCATTGTGTCACCTGGATTATATGTTTTATTATTGTAGGATAATTGTAGATCAGGCGAATTATTAGTAACGGTATATACGGTATTAATATTGGCCGATTGATTAATTTTCAACTTCAGTGTATCTAAAGTTCCATAAATAAAAGACGGACTTGTCGGAACTATTGATACAGTATAAAGTTCTACAGGTTGTATTGTTGTAGTCATTCTTTTTATAATGGGCGTTTTGGGTAGAGAGTCTGTAACCGTAAAGTTGATTGTTTGCGTGTTACCAACAAGAGATGTGGCATAAACGATTGGGTATATGTTATTTGTTACACCTAAATTAATTGTTGCCCCACTTGAATAGAATATATTGTTAAAAATAAATGGTGCATTTTGAGATGTAAAATAATAAGCCCCTATATTTTCAGGTCTATTGATATTAATCAACAGCGTATCATTATAGCCCACAATAGGATAGGGGGGCGTTCGCATTATTTGGGTGTTAATGGTATCAAGCAAATTAAACAACAGCGTATCCGAACGATCGTTGCCTAAATCATCAATTATATCAACTACAAACTTATAGTTTAATTGGTTGGGTAATTTGGGAATGTATTGAAAAGAAAAGCGGTTACTCGGCAACTGAAAAATCCCTAAGTTTAGCGGCATTGATTGCGTATATACATCTTTTGTGTTATTATAAATTATGGTGTCGTTACTATAGGTATATAATTTATAGTTTCTATTAGTTCCATCAGTTACTATGTCTATTAAAATATTACCGGTGTCTGTTTGTAAGAGATTGGAAAAATTAGTTCTAAGGTTGACGGCAAAGTAAGACTGTATATTAAAGTTTATTTTTTCTGAAATTTGATTGCCATAATTATCTGATATGATCAGTGTAGCTGGAACAATCCCTGTACTCTGTGGTTTGTAAATAAGCTGATAACGATTTGAATTGCCTAATAGTATGGGTGTATTATCACCATTAAACGATTGATCGTTAAACTGTAGGGGAATTGTTGCATTCAACCGATAGTTTGCTGATGAATTGGAACCAGCAATACTTAAAAATATAGTATCCGGAATATTCGTTACAAGATTATAAGTTGTGTTAAGAACAACTGAAAATGAGTTCGTATCATTTTTTGTAGGCGGTGTCTTTTTGCAACTAATGGCGAACAGGGTAGGAATACAAAAAAGTAAAAATAATCTTGATATTAAATAGATATAGCGTTTAATATTTATAAACATGTCTTGATCATCAAGAATAGTCAAAAGTGATTGATATCCAAAAAATACTGTGCAATTAGTGTTAAGAGATTGCTTGTCTTACTAGTTGTGATGCCTCACTTAATAATATAGCTGAAGTAACTTTAAGTCCACTATCTTGAATGATTTTTTTTGCTTCTTCTGCATTGGTACCTTGTAAGCGAACGATAATAGGCACTGAAATATTACCTAATTTTTTATAGGCTTCAATAATACCAGTAGCAACACGGTCACAACGAACAATGCCTCCAAAAATATTAATTAATATAGCTCGTACATGAGGGTCTTTTAAAATTATTTTAAAACCCGCTTCTACTGTTTGTGCATTAGCCCCGCCACCAATATCAAGAAAATTAGCTGGATCACCGCCACTGAGTTTAATCATATCCATAGTAGCCATGGCAAGACCAGCACCATTAACCATACAGCCTACATTACCCTCTAATTTTACATAATTGAGATTATATTGTCCTGCTTCAACTTCGGTAGGATCTTCTTCATTCGTATCGCGCAGGTTTAGTAATTCTGGATGCCTTGTTAAAGCATTATCATCAATATTCATTTTACAGTCAACCGCTACTATTTTATTATCACTTGTTTTAAATAAAGGATTAATTTCAAGCATGGCACAGTCAATATCAATAAATGCATTATAAAGATTGGTAACAAACTTTTGAAAACTTTTAAACGCATCGCTTGTAAGTCCTAAGGCAAAAGCCATTCTTCTAATCTGAAACGGTTGAAGTCCCACAGTAGGATCAATATATTCTTTTAATATTTTATCGGGTTGATTAGCAGATACTTCTTCTATATCCATGCCCCCTTGTTGCGAGTAAACAATAACATACTGACTCGTACTTCTGTCCAAGAGAATTGATAAATAATATTCTTTGATATCTGAAATGCCTTTGTAATACATGTCCTCTGCAATGAATATTTTGTTAACCCTTTTACCATCTTTGCCGGTTTGTTTTGTTACCAAAACATTTCCCAACATATCTTTGGCAAGACGGGTTGCTTCATCGATATTTTTAACAACTTTAACACCCGGTACATCAGTTCCCACAAACCGCCCCTTACCACGCCCGCCCGCATGTATTTGTGCTTTTATCACCACAAAAGGATTATTTGTTTTATTTTTTATGTGTCTGTAAGCATCATCTGCAGACTTAACATCTTCAACAGCAATACCGTCTTGAACGGCAACATTGTATTTTTTTAGTAATTCTTTGGCTTGATATTCATGTAAATTCATAACGAGATATTTGTAATATAGAATAGAATGTTGCAAAGTTACATAATAATTACAACTCACCCATAAATTTGGCTAAATCATTTTTTTGAGGTGCTAAAGGATGTAAGATTTAATGCTCAAAGATGAAAAATAGCTTTCTAACGAAGTGAGTGGTAATCTTTTATTTGTGCTATTGGGGTGCAACCATTAAACGCTATAATTCAGTCGATGAAGTACTTTTTTTATTAAATTTATTTGTCCGCCAGATAAATGTGGAAGCAATTAGTAAAATCTGTGGTTCAGACAAAAGAACAATTACCATACAAAAACTACAATATTTTTCTACTGCCCCTAAAACATCTTAACACATCAAACAAATGATTTAGTCTATTGCTCTTATTGTATCAAAAATATTTGTCCATTTTTATAGATATTACTTTTAACTTGCAATTTAAGGTTATGCCAACTCTTTTTCGTTAGATATTATCTACTTTAAGATTAGATTTTATTCATTATTTTATAATATTTTTTGACGATGCCTATACTTTCAGACATAGAAATAGCACATCAATCTTCTTTGAAGCATATTCGTGATATAGCCAATAAATTGGGAATCGCTGAAGATGATTTAGAATTGTATGGTAAGCATAAAGCAAAATTGCCTTTACAATTTATAAATGCAGATCAGTACAAAAATAAAAAACTTATTTTGGTTACCGCTATTACCCCGACACCGGCAGGTGAGGGTAAAACAACCTTATCTATTGGGCTTGGGGATGGGTTATCTAAACTCGGTAAAAAAACGGCGATTGTTTTACGAGAGCCGTCATTAGGACCAGTTTTTGCTATGAAAGGCGGGGCAACTGGTGGTGGCTATTCCCAAGTTTTACCAATGGATGATATTAATTTACATTTTAACGGTGATTTTTCAGCCGTTGAGAAAGCTAACAATTTATTGGCAGCTGCAATTGATAATGAATTATATCATGGCACCAAACATCTTAATTTAGATGCTCGAACAATAACATGGAAGCGTGTTTTAGATGTTAATGATAGAAGTCTTAGACATACTATTATTGGTTTAGGGGGGAAAACACACGGTATTCCACGCGAGTCGGGATTTAACATTACAGCTGCATCTGAAGTAATGGCTATATTGTGTTTATCCAAAAATTTCAATGACTTACACGAACGATTAGAAGATATTTTAGTTGGCTATTCATTTGATAAAAAGCCAGTTTTTGTTAAAGATTTAAAGGTAGCCAATGCCATGGTGGTTTTATTAAAAGATGCACTAAAACCAAATATAGTCCAAACAATAGAGGGAACGCCCGCTTTAATACACGGCGGACCTTTTGCCAATATAGCTCAAGGAACTAATTCAATTGTTGCAACAACAATGGCTCTTTCTTTGGCGGATTATGTTGTTACAGAAGCAGGATTTGGCGCCGATCTCGGAGCGGAAAAATTTATAAATATTAAATGTCCTGTTGCAGAAATAGAACCGGTGGCCATAGTTCTCGTATTAACTATTCGTGCTTTAAGGTATCATGGCGGTGCTCATTCCGCATCCATTAATGAACCTTGTCTTGATAAGGTGAAAATGGGGTTTGCTAATGTACATAAACACATTGATAATTGTAAAAAGTATGGTTTTTATCCGATTGTAGCTATAAATTATTTTTTAACAGATACGGAAGATGAAATAAAATGGGTACAAGAAGCATGTCATCAATTAGATATTCGTGCCGTTTTATCTAAAGGATGGTCTATGGGCGCTGCCGGGTGTGTTGATTTGGCACAAGCAGTTCTTCATTCTATTGATCATGGTAAGAATCAGTATCGTCAATTGTATGATTGGAATTTACCCATAAAAGATAAAATTTTTAAAATAGCAACTGAAATATACGGTGCAAACGATGTTATCTATTCTAAAAAAGCATCAGAACAATTAGAAGCACTGAATAAATTAAAAAATGCGTCCACATTTCCTATTTGCATGGCAAAAACACAGAAGTCATTTTCAGATGATGAACAAAAATTAGGTGCCCCCACTAACTTTTCTATATCGGTTAGAGAGTTTGAAGTTGCTATGGGAGCAAAATTTATAATTCCTATAATTGGTGATATTATGCGTATGCCAGGATTACCAGCACATCCCTTATTAGAGAATATGGGGATTAATAAGGAAGGTGATATTTATGGGTTGTCTTAAAAAAAAAATGATAACCATGAAATAGTAGAGAGGGAGTGTAAAAAAGATTGTGTAAATAGATTTTACTTGCATACTTCTGTACAATTTTAGTATCGCTACTACTCGCTTTCTTTACCATACTCGCCTTCGCCCATTTTCGATGGGCACTTCGTTCGCCTTGTTTTGCAACGCCCTTCTTCTGAGGGCATTTAGGCTACAGGCGGAAGGGTAATCAATATGAAATTGAGCTAGGTTACACACCCTTTTCGTCATAGAGCCACATAAAAGCGATTGTACGGATGCGGTTAGAGACGGATATATTTTTCACAAAAATCATATTCAATAGGATTATTACTGCATACGACTATTAATTTGTCTTGCCGACAATCGTTAATAAGATTTTGATACCATATAACGCCCGCACTATCCAAATGTGAACAAGGCTCATCTAAAAATAATGCTAGGGATTGGCTAAAAACTGCTTGAGCTATTTTAAGTCTTTGTTTCATTCCTGAAGAGTACTTTTTTATAGGTATATGGGCTACCCTATCGAGCCCCGTTTTTTGAAGAATAGAATATTCATTGATGCCCTCGTACCAAGGACGGAAGGTCGCATGAAATCGCAGAAATTCTATTGCTGTTAGGTCTTCTATAAGCTGCAAATAAGGTGCAACAACACAAATATGCTTATATAGTTTTTGTAAATCAATGGGGATATTATTTAACTTTCGATCTATTGTACCAGTTGAAGATGATAAATTACCGATAATTATCTGTAACAGGGTGCTTTTGCCACTACCATTATTCCCGATTATCGCACAGGATTGTCCTGATTGAAGTGTACAGTTTATATTTTTTAAAACCCAATGATTGCTAAATTCTTTGCCTACTGATAGCAGGTTGAACGTTAATAATGATTTCAAATCACAAATTTATGGTACTAATCTTCTGAGATTGCATTTTTACTATTTCCTTTTATAATCCCTCGTCCGGCACTACCGCTTGTTTTAATAAATTCCACAATTTCATCTTTAACATCACTAGCTTCGAAATCACCTTCTAAATAAGTTAATGCTTGCGAGGTATTGAGTCCTTGATTAAAAAGGATTCTATAAATATCTAATATTTGATTGATTTGTGTATTGGTGAAATCTCTTCTTTTTAGTCCTACACTATTAACCCCCCCATAACTTATAGGATTTCTGAGCGTTTTTATAAACGGTGGAATATCTTTGTTGACTAAACTTCCGCCCGCTACATAAACATGTCGGCCAATCGTTACAAATTGATGAATGGCACATACACCGGCTACAATAGCAAAATCACCTAGTACTACATGCCCTGCCATTTGCGTACTATTACTTAGAATGCAATTATTACCAATAATGCAATCATGTGCAATATGACTATACGCCATCAAAAGACAATTGCTACCTATTTTTGTTTTACCTCTATGCTCTGTACCTCTGTTAACCGTAACAAATTCTCTTATCTTGGTATGACTCCCTATTTCTACCGTAGTATATTCGCCCTTGTACTTTAAGTCTTGTGGAATGCCCCCGATTACACTGTTGTTAAATATTTCGCAATTACTACCAATTCTAGAGCCACTCATAATCGTAGTATTACTAGCAATATAGGTACCATCCCCAATTTCTACATCTTTATGAATGACCGAAAACGGCTCAATGATTACATTGTTACCGATTTTGGCATCTTTGTCTACAAGTGCATGGGGATGAATCATACTTTCTTATCTATAAAAAATAATATTTTGGAGGCAAAGTTAATTTTTTTTTTTATGTTTTGGGTAAACTATTTTTTTTAACTAACTTTGTGTAATAAAAAATATATTCTGACATGAAAAAAGGTATTCACCCTGAAAGTTATCGATTTGTAGTTTTTAAAGATATGAGTAATGGATATTCATTTTTGAGTCGTTCTACCGCACAGTCTAAAGAAACGGTGAAGTGGGATGATGGACAAGATTATCCGCTCATTAAATTAGAAATATCCAACACATCTCACCCCTTTTATACAGGTAAAAGCATGTTGTTGGATACTGCTGGTCGTATCGATAAGTTTAATAAACGGTATGCTAAAAAAGAAAGTATTACTAAAAATGCAACTGTTGAAAATGCACCAGTAGCACAAGAAGTTGCACCTGTTGTAGAAAAGAAAAAAAGTAAAAAATAGGGGCAATCTTTAAACATAGAATTATTTAAAAACTATAACCAGTTTAATAATAAGTTTTTATTGAACTGGTTGTAGTTTTTTATTGGCAGGGCATTTAATCTTATCTTGTATAGCAACTCGTTAAATGATCTTTAAACTTGCTACTGGTTTTATTGTAGTATGCATTAAGCGGAAACTCTTAAATTGGCTAGAATATCGAATTTAGTTGATCGTTTAATTGTCACGGCTTAATTATTTATTACTGCTTCAAATCAATTAACTGAGACGTAATTTTTTAAAGTGGTGCAGATAAAAATAGGACATATATCCACCAATAGATAAACCCAATAGTGAACCAATGATGACATCTAATGGGTAATGAACACCAACATAAATTTGTGCGTAAGAAATTGCAAAAGCCCAAATAAAGAAAAGATACGAAAATTTTTTAAAGAAAGGATACAATGTGAAAAATATAAAAGTGGCCATAGCAAAATGATTGGAGGCATGAGAAGACGGAAAACTATAATTTGCTGGGCACCCATCTATGCGCAATATTTCTAAATTACTAATCGTTTGATCTTGGCAAGGTCGCGTTCGTACCACTATATTCTTGAATAAATTACTACTCATTTGGTCACTAAAAGCAATGGTTAGTAAAAAAAATACAATCCATAAAATAGATTTTTTTCTAAAGTTGATAACTACAAAGAAAAATAAAAAAACATAAAGCGGTACCCAAGTAATAGCATTTCGTAAAATGGGGGCAACCATATCTAACCAAGCGAATACCCATTTTGTATTAACCGTTAAAAAAGCTCGTTTATCCCAATTGATCAACTGTTGAATAAAGCAAAAAACAAAACGCATACACTATAACATTTAAAATGGTTAGGGTTAATAATGGCTATAACAAAAAATTAATGCTTTCTCGAAACAAGGTAGCATTTTATTTTTGAATAACTTGTGGGTATTATAAATTTGTGGGTATTATAAATTGTATAATATTTTTTATAACGGCACAATCAATCTTTTAGAAAGCTATTGTTTAGCATTAAATTTATGGATTACAGAATAAGGTTAGCATTATTTAATCTCAATACCATCTTCCATAAATATATCACCCATTAGATATAAACTACCCATGATGAGTATTGCTTCTTGAGGCTGACAATTGTGTGTTGCAACTTCTAAGGCTTCATTAACATTATTAAAATCTGCTCCTTGCAACTGATAAAGCTGTGCTTTTTCTTTAAGTGCCGAACAAGTCAATGATCGGGGCGATGGGTATTGGGTGAAATAATAGTATGCCTTTTTAGGTAACAAAGAAAGCATGTCATGGATACTTTTATCTTTTGACACCGCAACAATGATATGCCAATTGCGGTAGGGTAATTGATTGATCTGCTTAATAATTGCCAACCAGCCCGCGGTATTATGACCGACATCGATAATTGTTTTGGGGCTTTCGCGCAAGGTCTGCCATCGTCCTTGAAAATTGGTGGTTGTATAAATCTGTTGTAGTGCTAAATCAATATCCACTTCCTCTACGATTAGTTTTTTTTTGATGTTATCTTGATGAGGATATTTGTGTTCTCTTCTGTTTTTATAGGGGGGGGTAAGTGTAGAATTTGCACGCACGGTTGAATGGTTACCTAAAGATGTGTCTGTCTCTTTTCCTATGACTTCAGGCTCTTTTGTTAATTGCTCTATTAATTCATGTTTCCGTAATACATTAATTACCGATAAAGCTGTTGTTATGTTATTGATTTGATAATGAGCCCCCAAATCAGAATGATAGCCGTAGTAGTGTTGTGTGTCTTTTTCTATAATCGTTAAATCCATGCCACTTTCAGTTAGACGGTGCTCTAAAACACGAAATAAATCGGATGAAAAATAAAGCGGTGCCTGTACCATTTGTGCTTTATTGATAAATACTAATTTAGTAGTAGGGGTGTCTGTTCCAATGACAACGGGTGTTTGTTCTTTGATAATACCTGCCTTTTCTTTTGCAATTGCTCCTAATGTTTCCCCTAAAATTTCTTGATGATCAAAGCTTACATTGGTGATAACCGAACAGAGCGGTTTTACAATGTTGGTACTATCATAAGTGCCACCAAGTCCCGTTTCTATAATGGCAATATCTACTTGTTCGGTAGCAAATAATTCTAAAGCCATTGCAACGGTAACTTCAAAAAATGAAGGATTGATGCTTTTTAAAAAATCATGATGACTATCAGCAAATTTTATTAAAAAATCTCGGCTACAATAATGACCATTAATTTTAAATCGCTCACGAATATCTTTGATGTGTGGGGATGTATGAAGTCCTACTTTGTAACCAGCTATTTGAAATATGGCCGACAAAATATGGCTTACAGAGCCTTTGCCATTGGTGCCTGCTATATGGATACAGGGATATTTATCTTGTGGATTACCAAGGTAGGTAGATATTTTTTTTATATTATCTAATCCCTTTTTATAAGCTAATGCTCCATCTGAAATAAAATTTGGAAAAGAATTAAGAAAAGTAAGTGTTTCTTGATAGTTCATAATTAGTTTTAAAGAGCACCGTTAATAGGTTAATATCTAAATTGTAAGTAAACTTGACCTACTTCTAAATCGTTATTCGAGGGATTATATTTAAAACTTTTGACTTTTTGAATAGCAAACTGAATCGCTGCTTCCGATAAGGTAGGTGATGTACCTTTTGTTTCTTTTTCTGCTGCTACAACTTGTCCTTGTCCGTCAACCGTGATTCGTAATACAATCGTGCCACGCCAGTTTTCATCTGTTGACAGGCTAGGAATATAAGCTGTACCGCGTTGTAATAAATTGTTGCTCATCTTAATGCCATTACTGCTTCCATTCCCGCCTTGCCCCATATTGCCGGAATAAGAGTCGCTGTTCGGAGTACCATTTTTTGCTCCTTGAATACCTTTACCCATAACAAGCCCCTGACTATGATTATTTGTATAGCCGTCTTGTGCCGTGCCACTTTTTTGCGTGCTCATATCGCCCAACTTAAATATAGCCTTGGGTTTAGGAGCTACTGGAACAACCACTTTAGTAATTTGTTTTTTGGGGGATGTTTTTTTTTCTGTTTTAATAGGTGTGTGTACGATGTCTTCTTGTTCATCTTGACTTGCCTGAATATCTTCTGTTTTACTTGCTGTAGGTGGGGTCGCGGCACTAGTAGCAACGGTGCGTTCCTCATTAATTGGAGCGGGTGCAGAAACGGGGGCTTCACCTAATCCCATATCTGAATTGCCAAGATTTATCTCTATTCCTTCACCAGTTGATGCCGGTGTTAAATTGGGTAAAGTCCATCTAATTAAAATGAAACATAAAAAGATGGCACCACAAAAAACAATGGTGAGTATTAATGCTTTTGCATTCTTTTCTTGTTCAAAACTAACGGTGTTCATAAAAAAATCATTAGTATAATCTACAAAGCTAATATTTTTTAAGCATTATTGTATAGTTAGCCTGTAAAACACTTTTTTAAAATTAGATATATGATTTTGTATCGGCACACACTTTGTAAGAGATGAATAATTTAAGGGATCAATGATTAAATGTAAAAAAATATTATTTTTACAAATATGAGCTTATCCGAAAATAATGCTGAACTAAATACCTTGAGTTTCGAGTTTTTTTGTGAACAGGTACTAAAAGACTATTACACTTGTTTGTTAAGTAGGGAATTTAGTATTGTAGGTAGAAAAGAAGTCCTGATGGGACGGGCAAAATTTGGCATATTTGGCGATGGTGTTGAAGTGCCTCAAGTTGTGATGGCTCGCTTTTTTAATAAAGGTGATTTTCGTGCAGGATATTATCGTGATCAGACTTTTATGTTGGCGACGGGTATGATTACAATAGAGCAATTGTTCGCTCAGTTGTATGGTGATACTGAAAACGATCCGGTGAGCCAAGGTCGGCAGATGAATAATCATTTCTCATCACCATTTGTTGATCAAGCAGGGCAATGGTTGCCACTCACCCAACTAAAAAATGTTGCGAGCGATTTATCACCTACTAGTGCACAAATGCCTAAAGCATTGGGTTTGGCTTTTGCTTCAAAATGTTTTAGAAGATTACAGCATACAATCATCAGACCTGACTTATCTATCAAGGGCAATGAAGTTTGCTTTTGTACAATTGGTGATGCTTCTACGAGTGAAGGATATTTTTGGGAGACTATAAATGCTGCGGGGGTATTACAAGTTCCCCTCGCAGTGTTTGTTTATGATAATGGATATGGTATTTCAGTGGAAAAAAAACTGCAAACTACAAAACAGTCTATTAGTCTTGCCTTGCGGGGTTTGGCAAAAAATAATGATGACACGGGTGTTGATATTTATAAGTTACATGCAGGGGATTACTCTACTTTGATTGAAATAATTGAGGTTGCTATAAAAAAAATGCGTGAAACACATACCCCAGCAATTTTTCATATCGATGAGGTTACGCAACCTTTAGGTCATTCAACATCGGGGAGTCATGAACGATACAAATCTACCGATCGCTTGTTCTGGGAAAAAAAAATGGATTGTATTACTTTGATGCGTAACTGGATTTTAGAAGCCAATTTGTCTGATGAAGCAAATTTAGTTAAGCTGGAATTGCAAGCTAAAGAAGCAATAGCAATCGCTAAGGAAATATCATGGAACGCTTATCAAATACCCATTCGTGAAAAATTGAATCAAGTTATTGAAATTGTCAACGATTGTGTCGAACACCATGTTTCATTAAAGTCGCTGATACAGCAATCTATTGAAGCAATCTTATTAGAACCCACAGTCTTTAGATTGCATGTTGATAAGTTGCTATCGTTGTCTCGAAAATATAATCTTTCATCACCGCAGTTATCTGAATTTATAGCTCAATGGAATAATGATACTACTAAGCGTTTTAATTCTTTTTTGTATGCAGTAGGTCAGCAAAACCCTATTGTTGTTACAGAGAAAAAACCAATTTTCATTTTGAATAATGGTTCTGAAATGCGTGTGAATGGTTCTGAAATTTTGAATAAGTATTTTGATCAACTATTTGCAAGAAATCCATTGGTTTTTGCATTTGGGGAGGATGTAGGAATGATTGGTGATGTTAACCAAGGATTCGTAGGCTTGCAGGAAAAATATTCATCGGATAGAATTTTTGATACCGGTATTCGCGAAGCATCTATTGTAGGTAAGGCGATCGGCATGGCATTAAGGGGATTAAGACCTATCGCTGAAATTCAGTATTTAGATTATTTGTTATTTGGTCTTGAATTATTAAGTGATGAGGTAGCATCCCTGTGCTATAGAACGGCCGGTACCCAAGCTTGCCCACTGATCATTAGAACGCGTGGACACCGATTAGAAGGAATATGGCATGCAGGCTCGCCTTTAGGTTTGCTTATTAATTCCCTAAGAGGTATGTATATTTGTGTTCCTCGCAATATGGTTGAAGCCGTAGGAATGTATAATACACTATTGTCGGGTAATGTTCCGGGACTCGTTATTGAACCTTTAAATGGTTATCGGTTAAAAGAAGATTGTCCGACTAATTTACTAGATATTTCTGTAGCAATGGGCGTTCCTGAAGTTTTAAAGGAAGGTGCTGATGTGACGGTGGTATCCTATGGTTCTACTTTGCGTATTGTATTAGAAGTTGCAAACAGTTTAGAAGATGAACATATTTCTTGTGAAGTAATAGATGTGCGCACGCTGTTACCTTTTGATAAAGATCACCTTATTGTTGCTTCTCTAAAGAAAACAAATCGTATTATTTTTATCGATGAAGATGTACCTAGTGGTGCCACCGCTTTTATGTTCGAACAAGTTATTCATCATCAAAAAGGGTATCAATGGTTAGATGCACCACCCAAAACTATGTCGGCTCAAGAACACAGAACCCCTTATGGTAGCGATGGTGATTATTTTTCAAAACCTAATTTTTATTCTATAATGGATGCTATTAAAGCACTCGTGTCTGAATAATTTATTGTCAGTTATTATCTATTTTGAAGACGGTTATAAACTTAAACTAAACAAAAAAATAAAATCTCGCTGTGTGTATTTGTGCTTTTTTTTTGTTAAAAATAGCATATCTTTGCAAAAAATGAAAAATTCAATTTTTATTACACTTATTTGTTTGCTATTTTCTTGTACAAAACAAATTCAGGAACCGAACAATCTCTTGAGTAACAGTAGTAACAAAATAACTACTACGGGAACTAATAATTTGAATGGGGTAATGATTGGAAGTACTTCTGGTAAAAATATTAGTTTTTTTTATACAAGCAATGGTGGTGAGTCTTGGATCAATGAAGGCAATAATACTAATCTGACCTATGTTAATTCTGTTCAATTTTCAACTGCCACTAATGCTGTAGCAGTTGGCGGCGAAGGAAAAAGCTCAATAGGCTATTATGCCTATACAACGAATGGCGGACAGTCTTGGTCAACTGCAAAAGCTATTGATGGATTTAATTCCCATATTAATGCCGTAGCATTTTCTTCCGATAGTAATGGATTAATAGTAGGATCAAATGAATCATTAGTTGGTATGTATGCACGCACCGCTGATGGTGGTAAAACTTGGTCTGATGCCAAACAGATAACTGGTTTTAATTTCGAAATCCAAGCAGTTGCTTTTAGCTCTGCTAACAATGGTATTGTTACAGGTGGAAATAGTTATGCTTGTACGCATGATGGTGGCAATTCTTGGGATGTACCCAAAACTATTGCTGGGGTTTATAATATTACGGATGTGGCTTTTAATGGACCTAACGATGGCATCATGATAGGTAAATCACAATCAGGGGAGTCCGTGTTATATTCATATACTAAGGATGGTGGACAAAATTGGTCAGTGCCAACAACATTGAATGGTTTTTATTTAATTAACGCACTATCTTGTTCATCAAGTAATAATGTGGCGACCGGTTCTGGCTCAGTATTACCACAAGCGGTATATAGTTGTACGAATGATCTGACGCAAAATTGGACCAGTGCACAACCCATAAGCGACATGTATATGGTATTTGATATTGCCTTCGCCTCGCCAAACAATGGTTTTGTGGTAGGGATGAATTTGGAAAGTCAAGGAGGCTATTCAACAACTTCAGACGGCGGTGCACATTGGACACCTATTACCAAGGTAAGTGGTTGTAATAATATAACACACATTACTTTCGCTAAAAGTGCTCTTTAGATAACACTTAGTAGTTACTAATAATTTTAAAGTCCGAAAGCTCATTATTGTAAAATAGGCTTTTGGACTTTTTTTTATATATTTGGGCTTTAATAGATTACCTTTTTCTTACTGAATAATAATTCAAAAAACTGATGAGCAGAATATTTTTTATTTTTATTACCATAGCCTATTTACTCATAGTTTCTTGTAATAGAAACGCTAACCTTGCTGTTATTCCTAATTATTATCCCGTTTATCCTGGTAATCTTATATTGTGGCAAAAGTATAATGCACTGCCAACGCAACCCTATGACTCAGCTTTTGTATTAAACACAACTGTTAATTTTAATAACTTACCTTTTTATATTGTTAAATATGTAAGTATTTTAAGCAATCTTGTAGATAGTTATTATGTCTATTCTAATTCACCAACTTATTATGAAGGAATTTCTAATTACGATACAAATTTATATGGAATTAATCATACCGTGTTACTCAATTATTTCTATGAGATATTAGATACGCGGTGGGCATTAAATCAGCCTTACACTAATACGCAAGCGGGCACTTATACTGACACGAATGAACATAGAACATTGGGAAATATTAGCACGACTACTACAACGATTATGGTTAATGGCACTTTTACAACGCCGAATAATAATAAAGTGTATAACCAAGTATATGGCACCGTGCTTAAAGTTAATTTAGTTCCTAATGATGGGAGTGCATCTTCAGTATATTTTGCTGATACAGTATATTTTGCCCCTAATGTTGGTATTATTCAATTCGTTAGTTATTTAAGACCCGGAGGAAATAATCCCTATTATACCAATATCTACTATGTTGATACGAAGAAGTATTGAGATGAGCAATGGCTTTGCTTTAAGCATATAACTAAAACCATATTTTTATATCATGATTTTTACCACAAAGAAATATTGCCCTTTACTAAATAAACTTGACCCAAAATTTAGGTATAAACCTTTTTTTCTATTATCTTTGCACCAAAACACCTTATCCTGTGGCTAATAATTTTTCAAAGGAGACTTATTTTTACTGGTATGAATTGATGACTTTGATCCGGCAATTTGAGTTAAAAGCCGAAGAAGAGTACAAAATGAAGGGAAATATTAGAGGATTTTTTCATGCGTATATAGGACAGGAAGCAATCGCAGCCGGATGTATGACTGCTACGGTACCATCCGACTTGTTCATTACGGGATATAGAGATCATGGACTAGCACTGGCTAAAGGAACTACGCCCAATGAATGTATGGCCGAATTATATGGTAAAAAAACGGGCTGTGCTTCTGGTAAAGGTGGTAGTATGCATTTTTTTGATGTGAAAAATAATTTTTTTGGAGGGCATGGTATTGTTGGTGCTCAGATAGGCGTTGGAACAGGGCTCGCATTTGCGGAAAAATATAAAAATACCGATAATGTTGTCCTTTGCTTTTTTGGAGACGGTGCAGCAAGACAAGGTATGTTGCACGAGACTTTTAATTTAGCAATGCTTTGGAATTTACCCATTGTTTTTTTGTGCGAAAATAATTTTTATGCTATGGGTACATCAGTTGCACGCTCAAGTAATGTTACTGAAATTCATAAATTAGGTGAGGCTTATGAAATGCCATCAGATAAAGTAGATGCTATGGATGTAGAAAAAGTTCATACAGAAGTTTCTAGAGCTGTAAAACGAGCAAGGACAAATGGCGGACCAACCTTGTTGGAATTAAAAACGTATCGTTATAAAGGGCATTCGATTTCTGATCCTCAAAAGTACAGAACCAAAGCAGAAGTTGAAGAATATAAAAGCCATGATCCTATAACTCAATTAGAACGAAAAATGCTTAGTACTAATATGTGCACGCAAGAGGATTTAGATAGTATTGCCTCTAAAGTTGATAATATAGTACAAGAAGCAGTCAAGTTTGCTGATGAAAGTCCTTTTCCACCTGATGATGATTTATTAACCCATGTTAGTACTGATCCACATTATCAATTTATTACTGATTAATAACTTATATAGATATAACGATTTAATTATTCATTATGACACAGATGAACACAACAGAGCCTTTTCATCATATTCACAAAGATGTTAATGATGCTAATCCAGTATGGACGAAGATTGTAACGCTATGGCATACACGAAAAAGTATTATTACGAATGTATTGATCGTACTTGTTCTTATATGTCTTGCTATTTGGGGATATTATCATTTTGTTCAAGAGCCTAAGGAAACAAAAGCTAACGCCCTTATGTTTGGTGCTAAAAAATATTTTTCGGTGGATTCTTTTAGATTAGCACTCAACGGTGACGGAATTAATAAGGGGTTTAGTTCTATCGCTCAAGTTTATTCAGGCACCAAAGCCGGCAATTTATCTAATTACTATGCCGGATTATGCTGTTTACATTTAGGCGAATTCAAAAATGCAGTAACCTATCTTAAAAAATTTAGTACAGGGGCTCAACAAATACAAATGTTTGCTTATGGTTCATTGGCAGATGCTTATAGTGAATTGGGTAATAATAATGATGCTATAACTTATTATAAAAAAGCGGGCACAACTTTCCCCAAAGATGAAAAAATGAGTGCCGAGTATTTATTTAGAGCGGGCTTGTTATCGGAGGCGATTGGCAATACAAAACAAGCTATAGAGTATTATCAACTTATTCAGCATGATTATCCTATCA
Organism: Phycisphaerales bacterium; assembly: GCA_030053995.1. GTDB lineage: Bacteria > Bacteroidota > Bacteroidia > Chitinophagales > Chitinophagaceae > JASGCP01. Next base: position 20,201 of record JASGCP010000006.1, on the reverse strand, counting down.
CCGATAGAGGATTTCAAATTAATAAATATATTTATCGACTTAAATATTTGCCTAATGACTATAACTAATCACCATCGTTCATAAAACCGATTGTTAATTGGTGTTCGTTTGCTATTATTTAGTAGTACATTGATCGTAAATAGTATATTTAATAATTATGACTGTTCATATTTTTATTCCCTGTTTTATAGACCAGTTGTTTCCAGAGATAGGATTTAGTATGATTAAAGTATTAAAAAAGGCTGGTTGTCAAGAAGTTGTTTATAATCCCAATCAAACATGTTGCGGTCAACCCGCTTTTAATGCGGGCTTTGTTAAGGAAGCAGAATTAGTATGCAAGAAGTTTATAGGTGATTTTTCAGATGCTTCTATGGTAGTAGTCCCCAGTGCTAGTTGTGTAGGGTTTGTGAGAAATTATTATCACCAAATGGGGCTTAAACCTACATTCTCTATTTTTGAACTTAGTGATTTTCTAGTTAATAAAATGCAGATTACAGATTTGTCTGCAAAATTTGAAGCTACAGCTACCTATCATGATAGTTGTGCGGGATTGCGCGAATGCAATATCTTTAAGGAACCTAGAATGTTATTGAATCAAGTACAAGGTCTTATTATTAAGGAAATGCAGCATACCGATGTTTGTTGTGGTTTTGGTGGAAGTTTTGCCGTTAAATATGATTCAATTAGTGTATCAATGGCCGATAATAAAATTACGCAAGCAATGGCTACCGAAGCAGAGTATGTTATTAGTACTGATATGAGTTGCTTGATGCACTTACAGCATAGAAGTATGCAACAGAAACAATCATTAAAATTTATACATATTGCTGAAGTGCTATCAATGGGATATTAGTCACTTAATTGATATTTTAATTTGGTTTTTGGGTCGCTATATAAAGGTCATTGAGGACGCCTGTAGAAAAATAGTTGATCGAATTCCATAGACTAAAATTTAAACGACCAACGTAAAAATATCCTTGTAAACCTGCACAATATACTGCATTATTGCTTGCACTCACTACAACTTTATTTAAGCCTACTATTGACGAAATAGGATTTATCGGTAACCAGGTTGCACCGCCGTCTGTTGTTTCTAACAATGCCCCTGATGATTGATTATTATCTAAACGAGTAGCGATAAAACCTACTGTTGGGCTAATAAAACTGATTGAATTTAGAATGTATTGGTTGGGGGTGATGGCAGTTGTTTGCCATGAATTACCTGATTTAGTGGATTTTAAAACAATACTATTAGTACCCACCGCAAAAATAGTCGTATCGTTGATGAATCTTATATCATTGTAATAAGTACCCGGCGGAATGGTTGCAGGTGATATATCAGTCCAATTATTGCCCCCATCAATTGTCTTAAAAATTCCGCTATTATTATTCTGATTTTTAATGGTAATTACGCCTTGTTGATTGTTCCAAAAATTTATTGCTGTAATCGTAACATTGATAAAGAAACTAGGGGTAACATTATTCCATGTTATGCCACCATCATAAGTTTTAAGTATGAGGGCTTGATTATTTAAAGATGCCCCTACTGTAATTACTGTATCTGGGGTTAGTACTTGTATTGCTTGTAGTTTGCCATATACAGGTCCAATAGGGCTGATATTATTCCAATTAACCCCATCGGTAGTTTTAAGAATGGCACAATAATTGGGATTATTCACAAAGTCATACCCCGATATGTACCCAATTGTGCTATTATTAGCAAAATCGATACCTGTATAAACCGCCGTATTGTCGCCAATAGATTGTGTACTCCAAGTTTCTCCTCCAGAAGTTGATCTGAAAATTAAACCATTGCTTCCAGTCAACAAGCCATCACCACCAACGGCATAAATTATATCATTAGAATAGGGGAACTTTGTTACTGTAACTTTTGCACAAGACACAAATAACACTATGAAAAAAACTGTATGATAATAGGGAATATTTAATTTCATATCCTTGTCTAAGGTAAACATTTTATTGATGCTTATAATCTAATTGTGATAGTTAATAAACAGATGATGCTTGCTGGTCATGATAGAATAAAAATTTCCAGTTTTCTTTTTCACCAGTTGTTTTCCATTTAATTCTATTGTTGTATGCAACGCGCGGATTGTAGTCGTACTTCGCTAAGTATTGATATTTTAACTGTTGTGCTCCGGCTAATTCATCGGCACCATAAAAAATGGTTTTTTCATCTTCTTTAATCCAACAAACTTGATGAAACGGTGTATGACCTCCAGAAATTTCATAAGTAAGGATATTATCAATAGTACCATATCCATCAATCCAATTAATCTGCCGATGATGGGCTAATTGTATAAGTAAATTTCTGGGATAATTTCCCCCTTGGGTACTCATTACCCATTCGTATTCTTTTTTTTGTATATAGTAGGTTGCATAAGGGAAAGATAATTCAGACGGCATGATGGAATTAAAAATTCCGCCTGAATGATCTTTGTGTAAATGACTAATAAAAACTTTCGTAATGTCATTAGGATTAACCATATTTTTTTTAAGAATTGTATGGATGTGCATGTTGTTATTATAGGTATTCCCTAATCCTGTATCTAATAATATTTTATCATTTTTAGTAACTACCAAAAATGGTTGTATGTCAATTATTATGCTTCCCTTAGGGCAACTATACAAATCATCTTTGTTTTTATCAAACGGGATAAAAACTCTATCCACGCCAACAGTATAAGTGTTTTCGTACAAAGATTGTACAATCATAAATTATATTAAATGCTATATGCAAATTTGGAATGTAACTGTTTGTAAAGTTAATATATTAAGAAGAATTAGTAAAAGACTGGTGTTATTCTTTTATAATAAAAATTATCGGGGTGTTAATTGTTATGGGAACGTTACTCGGTGTATCTACTTGTAGTTTGGTAAGCCTCTTATTAGTAAAAAAACAACAATATAATAGGATACTTAGCAGACAGGAACTAACCATTCGTGCGTATCGGGCATAATATTTAATCGTATATCATTTAAAATCTTTTTTGCCCTATTTGAATAAAGTCGGTCGTCATGCTCATCGATATTTAATTTAATATGAACATCTTTGTATTTGAGTTCGTCAATGATACTAATAACGGCGGCGGTGCCAGCACCAAAAATCTCTTGAAGCGTATTGTTTTTGTAACTTTCAATGATTTCATCGATATGAATATTTCTTTCTTCTACTTTGAGATGTAATATCTTGGTAAAGATCGTAATAAGACTATCTCTTGTAACACCGGGCAAAATAGTCCCGTCATTCAAGGCTGGTGTTATAACAACGCCGTTGATAATGAAAAAGACATTCATCATGCCTACTTCTTGTATCCATTTATGTTCAAAAGCATCCATCCATAATACTTGATCAAATCCCTTTTGCATAGCATTCTTCATTGCTAACATGCTGCATCCGTAATTACCACCGTTCTTAATACTACCAGTTCCACCCGGTGCCGATCGCGTGTGAACATCCTCTACTAAAATTTTCATGTTGCCACCATGATAAGGTCCAGCAGGACTCAAAACAATGAAGAACTGAAAAGTATCAGACGGCCTTACTTTAACAATATGATCAGCGGCAAACATAAAGGGACGGATATACAAAGAATGATTAGGCTTATTGGGCATCCAATCTCTATCTAATGCCACTAATTTTTTAGCCCCCTCTATAAAGTACTCCTCTGGTATTGCTGGCATAGCCATGCGCTCGGCTGATCTATTAATCCTTTTAAAATTTTCGTAAGGTCTGAATAGATTGATCTTGTTGTCATGTGTTTTAAAAGCTTTTAATCCTTCAAAAATAGACTGCCCGTAGTGAAATATTGATAGGGTAGGGTCTGTTGAAAATTTTGTAAAAGGTTTAATATGTGCATCCTGCCATTTGCTGTTTGCATAAGTGGCTTCAAAATAATGATCTGTAAAAATAGTTCCGAATGTAATAGGCTCATTCAGTAGATTATATTTTGATAATTTATTATTTGTACTTTTTGTTATCGCGATCATTATTATTATAAATTTGTACAAATTAACAATAAAAAAAGCACTATGGATATAAATAATTCTAAAACTAATAGTTTATCTACTGGTACACTTGCTTTGTTGTATAAAAAAGGACTCTATAAGCTAATTGAAGTTCAACAAACAGATCAATTAAAGAAGACACAAGATCAAGTCGATATTCAAGAAGATAATACCGTAAAAACATTTACGCATTATGGACTTCATCGTAAGAAGGTGCTTGTTTTTGTTGATATTAAAGAATTTTTTGATATGTCCTTACCTGAATATCAACTATTGCTCAAGATTTTACTAAGTTGTCAATTAACGATCGATGATGTTGCCTTGATTAGTTTGTTGGATAATCCTAAACATACTAAGGTTAGTACTATTCTTGAATATTTCGCAAGTAATACAATTCTTATTTTCGGGTCTTTATTAAAATCTACGCTGAAGCCTGATTTAGAAAACATAGTAAATTATCATCTCCATACAATTAATAAGGTTAAAGTAATGCAGTTCCCCAGTTTAAAGGGACTTCTTCATACTAATGAACATGTTATTGCCGAAAAGAAGCTGATATGGACTGCTTTGAAGAGTATATTTCAAAACTAATTTTTTATAAAAATTGAATGGTCTATAATAATGATATAGTACCAGAAAAAACATGAAGGGCACTGCCAATTAGTTTGATATTTCTGTATTTATTAGTGTCGATTTTATCAAATGTTACTTGTAGTTCACCACCTACAGCCTTGATCAAATAACGATATTGTCCAATTGGTAAATTTACTGCTTGTGATAAAGATGCTGCGGTAACACCGGTGCCACAACATAGCGTTTCGGCTTCAACACCGCGTTCGTAAGTACGAATCTTGATAGCTTGATCATTAATTTTTTCTACGAAATTTACATTGATCCCATCTTTTGCAAATTCAGGACTATAACGAATTGTGCGTGCTTTTGTAAATACATCCAAAGAGTCGATGTTTTGCGTCATTGTAACAAGATGGGGTGAACCCGTATTGAGTATAAATTGGTTGTTTTTTTGTAAGATTATATCGACAGCACACATGGATAGGGCAACTGTTGTATCATCTATGATATGGGCATCGTGCGGTCCATCAATTGCGTAAAAAGAGCAGGTTTTTTTTATTATATCAAGATGCTTGGCAAACATGACCATACATCTACCGCCATTACCGCACATTGTGCTTTCTAATCCATCAGCATTGTAATAAGTCATTTTGAAGTCATAGTCTTTTATATTCTCTAGTAACATTAACCCATCACCACCAATGCCAAAATGACGATCACACAGATTGTTAATTTGTTGGGTTGAAAGTTTAATATTTTGCGTGCGATTATCAATGAGTATTAAATCATTCCCCGCACCAGTGTATTTTGAAAAATTCAGTGTCATAAAAAATAACATAGATTACAAAGAAACAATTTACTAAAAAGATTGGGTTTTATGACCAACAGGGAGGACTTAATTAATGTTTAATGATTATGGTTAACGAATTGCCTCTTAAAAATGGTATTTCAGTTTTCTAAACTTATTTTTCTTTCTTTTGTCTTGATACAAAAGAAAGAAATAAAGAAAAAATCAAGCCTGCGGGACTAATGCTTAATTATCAATGTTTAATGATTAATTAGTTGTGGCTTACCAATATTCTCTTATTTATTATTGTCCTGTCGCTACCAATAGCTTTCTTTGATATATTTGCCTTCACCATTTTCAAGGGGCAATTCGTTCATCTTGTTTTGCAACGCCATTCCTCAGAGGGCATTACGACTATATGCTTAATGGTACTTAATGGTAATCAATATGAAATTGAGCTAACTTACCACCCCTTTTCGTCATAGACCCCCAAGATTCCATGTACTGTTGATTTGAGAAAACATAAATACATTTTAACATTATTTTAACTTTATGCCGTCTATGATGTCTAACTTATGGATAGTAGGAATATGATTTTATCGTGGTTATTAATAAATTAAATTTTTTTATGACAAAGCAATTAGCAAATTTAGGTATTACATTATTAAGGATTAGCCTAAAAAAAACCGAAATGAGATATCTTGTAGGTAGTGGTAAGGATGGCAACTCTTGCTCCAAAACACCAAATCAATCCTCATGTAGAACAAAGTCAGGTGGTAATTTTTTTGCTTCATGGATATTATGGCACACTATGGTTAGTGGGGGTACCTGTTCATGTTCGAATAATGATCAGGATCCGTGCCCAACGTCACCATGCATGCACATGAGAGGTTTAACTTGGGTACAAGATAATTAGTCATCCATTATCCTAAATAAGTTAGCTACCGAAAATTGTGGCGTAATGGACAAAAAGAATGGTTTTTATTTTTCAAAAATTATATTTTCTTGTTTTTATTCATACACTCGTCAATCATATAAACGGACATAGTATCCGTTGGATAGTAACCTATTAGGGATAATATATGATAATGGATAGTATCAGCTAATTCTAAAGGCAACTTGTATAAGTTGCCTTTTTTATTTAATTAGCTATACTGGATATTTTTATGTCTTAAAAAAACTCATCCTTGTATCAAGGTATGAATTTACCGTCTTTATGCCCTATAAATTTCCTATTTTGGTTTTGGGCTAAATCAATTTTTCAAACTTACTAATCCATAAAATCTGCTAACTTTGTATAAAATATTAGGATATGATTACTGAAGAAATGGTATTGAAAGCACTTAGTCAAGTACAAGAGCCCGATTTAGGAAGCGATTTGGTTACGCTCAAGATGATCAAGAATTTAACTATTAAGGATACTCGTATTGAGTTTACTATTGTACTGACAACGCCCGCTTGTCCTATGAAGGATATGATGAAGAAGGCCTGTGAACAGGCTATTCGCTTATTGGTTTCAGAATCAGCTACGGTGGATATTAATTTTGAATCGAATGTGTTGTCGCACCGCAAAGATGTTCAACAATTACTACCTCAAATCAAAAATATTATAGCCGTTGTGAGCGGTAAGGGTGGGGTGGGAAAAAGTACGGTGGCAGCAAACTTAGCCTTGTCTTTGGCACTTTCCGGTTCTTCAGTTGGGCTAATGGATGCAGATATTTACGGTCCCAGTGTACCAATTATGTTTGGTATAAGAGGGGAGCGACCCAAAATGAGAACGATTGACGGGAAGGGATTTATAGTTCCCATAGAAAAGCATAACATTAAATTGATGAGTATAGGATTATTGATTGATGAAAAGGACGCTGTAGTTTGGCGCGGACCAATGGTGAGTAGTGCCGTGAAACAGTTTATTTCAGAGGTCGATTGGGGGGCTTTAGATTACTTAATCATTGACATGCCACCGGGTACAGGCGATATTCATCTTACTTTAATGCAAACCTTACCTTTTACAGGTGCCGTAGTAGTGACGACACCGCAACCTGTCGCCTTAATTGATGCTAAAAAAGCAATCGCCATGTTCGCACAATTGCCTAATAAAATACCCGTTCTGGGTATCGTTGAAAATATGGCTTATTTTACCCCCGCCGAACTACCCAACAATAAATACTACATCTTTGGAAAACAAGGTGGCTATAATTTATCCGTTGAATATGACATGCCATTTCTTGGAGAGATTCCTATTGTACAAACCATTCGCGAGGCAGGTGATGAAGGAAAGCCAATTATTTTATCTGAAACTGATCCTATTTCTAAAAATGCTTTCTTAAACTTTTCTGGCTTAACCGTTCGAAGTATTGCTAAGCTGGCGGGGATGTAAATTATAATTAATAGTTTTTAGATAGCCCACAATCATGATTAAAAAAATTGGAACAGAATTGAAAAAAGCAGTAGTTAATGTTTGGTAATTACTAACATCTTATATTCAAGTAATAAATGCAACTTTTTTGGGCACACTTACATATTGCATTTAGCCTTTACCTCTTAAAAAGATTAATGTAGTAAATTTGGCTAAATGGTGCATTAAAAATTTGTTGGTGCCAATAGAAATTTTGAACGAATAAATCCCAAATCACTTTTTTGGGTGGGCTATAGCTTTTTCAAATAAGCACTGTACTATTTTTTGATTCTGTTTCTAAAAACACCTTTTTCATTCCCCCTTTTTCAAAAGTACTTTTTTTTCATTACCTTTGCATACTTTGCCAACAATTATTTATCATATTTTTTATGCAACTTAAAGGAATTATCAAATTTTTTACCATAGCCTTGATTCTTATTTGTGTTTATCAATTGTCGTTTACCCTTATTGCTAAACAGTATGAGGGTACGGTTAAATTGCAAGTAAATAAATGGGCTCAAAATAAATATTTGTCTCCTCAGGTAAAGTACCCTGATAATAAAGATTTACAAAGTTTGTATGCCGATACTTTAGATAATATAAAAAAGCAACGCTATCAATGGGTATTAGACAGTACAAAAAATAAAAAAGTTGGCTTCTTACATTTAACGACTTATCAACAAGCTAAAGATAAAGAGCTTGTGCTAGGATTAGATTTACAAGGCGGTATGAGTGTTACTATGGAAGTGAGTATGGACGGACTTATTCGTTCACTGGCTAATTATACAAAGGATACTGCTTTTAATACGGCATTAGATAGAGCAATTGCACTTAAAGCCAATAGCCGTGCTGATTTAATAACCCTCTTTGCTCAAGAATATAAACAAATAGCACCGCAAGGTAGGTTGCTACCATTTTTCTTAGTAAGAAGTAATGGTAAACTCACAACAGATGATAATAATGAAAAAGTATTAAGCTACTTACATGGTGAAGGTGATAATGCCTTTAATAATACTTTTAGAATTTTAAGACGCCGTATTGATAAATACGGACTTTCATCACCGAATATTAATCCTGATCCGCAAAAAGGAATTATTAATATTGAGCTAGCAGGGGTTAATGATCCTGAAAGGATTAGAAAATATTTACAATCAACCGCTAATCTTCAGTTCTTTGAGGTTTATACAATTGCCGATATAGGTGCTAGTTTGATAAAAGGCGAAAAGGCTCTGCAAACTTCTTTAGATGAGCAATTGACGGCAACGCAACGAATGGATAGTACCGTTCTTAAAGCCAATGAATACCCGATTGAAAAGTTGATACAGTTTGCACAGCAAAGTCAAGATAAGAGTGGTAAGACTTATACGCCTGCTAACATCGGTTATGTGTTGGCTAAGGATACACCACAAATTGACAACTATCTTAATACGCCTTTTGTTAAGAACTTCTTACCAGATAATTGCGTGTTCTTATACGGTAAAATGGATAGTAAAGACCCGCGCGCTAGTAATGTTTTGATGTTGTATGCTATCAAAACTTTAGATAATGGTCTAGCACCTTTAGAAGGCGACCATGTTGCTTCTGCTACGCAAGATTATGATGAAAGCGGACGCGTTGCTATTAAAATGACGATGGATAGAATTGGTACGAAGCTATGGGCTGATTTAACTACCAAAAATGTAGGTAAACCAATAGCTATCGTTCTGGATAACACAGTTTACTCTGCCCCTAACGTGAATACACCTATTACAGAAGGCAATTCAGAAATTACAGGTAACTATACTTTAGCAGAAGCTCAAGATTTAGCGGACATTCTGCAAAGTGGTAAATTACCCGCTCCAGCTAAAATTGTTCAAGAACAAATTATTGGACCTACTTTAGGTGCTAAAGCTGTTCATGGCGGTTTGATGGCTTTTGGTATATCTTTCTTGGTTATTTTTATTCTGATGTTGTTATACTATAACTCGGGCGGTTGGGTAGCTAACATAGCCTTGATATTAAATTTGCTATTTACTGTGGGCATTTTGGCAGCCTTGGGCTTGACCTTGACAGCACCTGGTATTGCAGGGCTTGTATTAACGATCGGTATGGCCGTGGACACGAATGTTATCATTTTTGAAAGAATTAAAGAAGAGCTCAGCCGCGGAAAAGGATACCTTGTTGCACTGAATCAGGGGTATCAACGATCGTTAGCACCAATTTTGGATGCACACGTAACAACCTTTTTAACAGCGATGATCTTGTTTATATTTGGATTAGGACCTATATTAGGTTTTGCAACAACCCAAATGGTTGGTATCGCCTTGAGCTTATTCTGCGGTATATTGGTATCCCGCTTGGTTACGGATTTATTCATGAATAAAAGTGGAAAACATCGTGAGTATTTTACGAGCTTTTCTAGAAAGATATTTCAACATGCACACTTTAAATTTATTGAGTATAGAAAATATACCTATATCATATCTGCCGTAGTGCTTGTTTTAGGAATAGCTTCTTTCTTTAACGGGTTTGATAAAGGGGTTGAATTTTCAGGCGGTCGAAGTTATACAATACGATTTGATAAACCAATTACCCCTGATGCTATAAGAGATAATCTGAAAGCTATATTTGAGGGGGAAACGCCCATCATTAAAACTATAGGAACAAATAATCAATTAAATATTACTACAGCCTATAAAATTCATGATTTTGCGAGTCATAATGTCGATAGTTTAGTAGAAACAAAATTATATCAAGGTTTGTTGCCTAATTTACCAGCCGGCACAAGTTTTGCTGATTTCGATAAAAATTATAAGGAGAGTTCGCAAACGGTGTTGCCTTCTATCTCTGATGATTTAAAAGCAGGGGCAGTGAAAGCGGCAATTATTGCTATGTTTATTATTTGCTTTTATATTTTCATTCGATTTAGAGATTGGCGTTATTCTATTGGTACGATTGTATCACTACTGCATGATGTGTTTGTTACACTCATCGTTTTCTCATTTTTTAGAAAGATTGTACCTTTCCCATTAGAAATAGATCAAAATTTTATCGCCGCCGTGCTGACCGTTATTGGATTTTCAATGAATGATACGGTTATTGTTTATGATAGAATCCGTGAGGATAGCAAATTGTATCCAAGCTATTCTAAAGAGCAAGTGATTAATACCGCTATTAATCAAACTTTAAGCCGTACGGTGATGACCTCTTTAACCGTGTTTTTAACGATACTCATTTTGTTTATTTTTGGTGGTGAAGTAACGCGTGGTTTTGCCTTTGCAATGCTTGTGGGTGTTATCACCGGTACTTATTCATCCATATTTGTAGCTGCACCAATATTGGTCGATTTTAATAGAAAAAAACCTTTAGGACAACATCAAGTTAAGGATGAACACCCGAAGTTGCAATAAGGCTCTTGACTATGGATGCTAGTCATTATAAATGTAAAATAGTGTAAGTATATGAAACCGGTGGTATTAGCTTTTGATCAGGGTACTACGAGTAGTCGAGCAATTGTTTTTAACGAGGAAGGAAGAATACTTGCAAAAGCACAACGCGAGATTAAACAGCATTTTCCGCAACCAGGATTCGTAGAACACGACCCCCAAGAAATATGGAACTCGCAATTGCTGGTAGCAACTGAAGCACTACAAAAAGCAGGCTATAAGGCTGAACAGGTGGCTTGTATCGGTATTACCAATCAACGAGAAACTACGGTTGTTTGGGATCGTATAACCGGTAAACCTATTTATAATGCTATTGTTTGGCAGGATAAACGCATGGCTCATTTTTGCGATGAGTTGAAGCTACAAGGACTCGATAGAATGATTAAGGAAAAAACAGGATTGGTTGTGGACGCTTATTTCTCCGCTACTAAACTGAAATGGTTGCTCGATGTGATCCCCCATGCACGCGAAAGAGCTCAAAAAGGTGAACTTTGTTTTGGTACCATCGATTCTTGGTTGGTTTGGAATCTTACAAAAGGGAAAAAACATGTTACTGATGTTAGTAATGCGTCTCGTACTATGTTGTTTAACATCCATACTTTAAGTTGGGATACTGAACTCTTACAACTATTTGATATCCCATCTTCACTCCTGCCCGAAGTTTGTTCTTCGAGTGAACTGTTGGGGGTAACAGAAGGATTGATAGCATTAAATAATATTAAAATAGCAAGTATTATCGGTGATCAACAAGCTGCATTATTTGGGCAACTGTGTATTGATAAAGGGATGACAAAAAACACATACGGTACCGGCTGTTTTATGCTGATGAATGTTGGTGAAAAACCAATCATATCTAATAATCATCTGATTACTACGGTTGCATGGAAAATTGGTGAAACTGTTCATTACGCCCTCGAAGGTAGTGTGTTTATTGGTGGTGCCGTAGTACAATGGCTAAGAGACGGACTGAAAGGAATTACTACTTCTGAAGAAGTGGAACAATTGGCACGACAAGTATCTACATCTGATGGTGTTTACATAGTTCCCGCTTTTGCAGGATTGGGGGCTCCTTATTGGAATCAATCAGCACGCGGGACAATCGTTGGACTAACAAGAGGTAGTAGTATGGCTCATATTGCTCGTGCCGCTTTAGAAAGTATTTGCTTTCAAACAAATGACTTGCTGAACAGTATGAAACATGATGCTGGTATTGCTATCGATTCGCTTCGTGTTGACGGCGGTGCTTGTGTGAATAATTTACTGATGCAATTTCAAGCGGATGTCATGGAAACGCAGGTTATCAAACCGCGTGTAATTGAAACCACCGCTTTGGGTGCCGCTTATCTTGCTGGACTCGCCGTAGGGTACTGGGAAAATATTGATGCTATTAAAAATACATGGGTGGTTGAAAATTGTTATATTCCTATGATGGACACAGAAGTCCGCAAATCTTTTTTACACGGATGGAGGCGAGCCGTTGATACTACAATATTTTGGGCTAATTATTAATTCTTATTTCTATGAATCGACACGAATCGCTAAAAAAGGTAAAAGAAATTTCGCAATGGGATATTATTATTATCGGTGGCGGTGCAACAGGACTCGGTGCAGCAGTAGATGCGGCTTCACGAGGCCTGAAAACTTTATTATTAGAACAATATGATTTTGCAAAAGGTACTTCAAGTAAAGCAACTAAGTTAGTACACGGCGGAGTCAGATACCTTGCCCAAGGTAATGTTAGTTTGGTAAAACATTCTTTGAGAGAACGATATATTTTTCTAAAGAACGCACCGCATTTATCGCATAAGCAACCTTTTATTTTGCCCGTTTATACACTATTTCAAAAAGTGTTCTATGGCTTTGGACTTTGGATATATGAATTGTTAGCAGGCAAATATAGTATTGGTAACACAAAACTGCTTTCTAAAAAAAAAGTTGTTGAACTCATGCCCACGGCACAACAAAAACATTTAAAAGGTGGCGTTTTATATTATGACGGTCAATTTGACGATACGCGTATGTGTGTCGATATGGCACTAACCGCTACCAAGCAGGGAGCAGTAATATTAAACTATGCTCAAGTAGTTAGTTTGAAGACTCAAGATGGAAAAGTGCACGGGTTGACTTTTATAGACACGTTGAATCAACAAACTTATGAGGTAGCCGCTCAAGCTATTGTTAATGCAACAGGAGTCTATGCAGAAAAAATTATGCAAATGGATGACGACACCATAAAAGATTTTATTGCACCCGCTCAAGGTATCCATCTTGTTGTTCATCGTGATTTTTTTCCTTCTGATTTTGCCTTGATTATTCCTAAAACAAATGACGGTCGCGTTTTGTTTGCTGTGCCTTGGCTACATTATATCATTTTAGGTACGACTGATAATCCTGTACCAACGATTGATATAGAGCCCCATGCCATGGAAAAAGAGGTGCAATTTATCTTAGATCATTTTAATCATTATACCACTAAAGTACTTCAACGAGCAGATGTTAATGCAGTTTTTGCGGGGTTACGACCATTAGTAAAACTTAAAAATGCTGGTATGAAAACATCCGCATTACCAAGAGACCATACCATTCATATTTCTAATACAAATTTTATTACAATTACAGGCGGTAAATGGACAACCTACCGATTTATGGCCGAGCAAGTGATTGATAAAGCTATTGCTACATGTAAACTACCTGATAGTAAATGTATTACAGATAACTTACTAATCATTAACCCTGCCGATACAAAAGAATATAAAGATTTGTTGCAACAACATCCAGAACTAACAGAACGCATTCATCCTGATTTTCATTATCAACTAATTGATGTTTATTATGCCATCCGCTACGAAATGGCCATGCAGGTTGAAGATATATTGCTTCGAAGAACACGCATGTTCTTTCTTAATCCCCGTGTAGCTTTTTCGTGTGCTCCTAAGATCGCAAAAATTATGGCACAAGAGCTCCAAAAGGATGATCAATGGATTCAACAACAATGCCAATTTATTAAGGACTTACTACCGATTTATACGCTGGGGTAGGATATGCTTCAGTGTATAAGTTTTACTGGGTCAAGTTTATTTTGTGGGGAGTAAGCCTGTAAAATCTAAATTTTAAAGTAAAAAAGAGTGCTTAAATATACTCATAAATTATGGGCTAAAAAGTTGCTTTTCCAAACGACCATTTAAAGTTTTATAAGGTTATTTGATACTGTCCATGAAAGTGTGTAAAACGGCTTTTAAAAGGTGTCAAAAATCTATAAAAAATAACTTCATTTAATAGTGCAATAATTTGCTAATGTTTTTTTAATCTTTATATGTCCCTGCCGGGTTTTCATATCCCAGCAGGGTTTATAAATAGCCCCAATTATCGTATATAAAATGTATGCATTGTCTTTACAGAACCAATTTTACTTTATTTCTTCAAAATCTGCATCCGTAACATTTTGGGCATTGTCCTGTGTCTGATTTTGCGAAGCACCGCCACCTGCTTGCTGATTACCACCAGGAGGGTTACCACCTTGTTGTGCTGCACTATAAAGGTCGGCACCCGCTTCTGTCCATACTTCATTTAATGATTTTAGAGCAACTTCGATGCTAGGAATGTCTTGATTTTTATGTGCAACCTTCAGATTGGTAAGTTCAGCCTCTATTTTACTCTTATGATCAGCTGACAGTTTATCACCAAATTCCTTTATTTGTTTTTCTGTTTGAAATATGGTACTATCTGCTAAATTCAATTTATCTATTTTTTCCTTTTCTACTTTATCAGATGCCTCATTAGCTTTAGCATCAGCCTTCATTTTTTCTACTTCTTCCTTGCTAAGACCGCTACCAGCTTCAATTCTTATCTTTTGTTCTTTGCCCGTTCCTTTATCTTTTGCGTAAACATGAAGAATGCCGTTGGCGTCAATATCAAAGGTAACTTCAATTTGTGGGACACCTCTTGGTGCTGGTGGAATACCATCAAGATTAAATATACCTAAACTTTTGTTTTGCTTTGCCATTGCTCGTTCACCTTGTAAAACATGAATCTGAACACCTGGCTGATTATCACTCGCCGTTGAATAAATTTCTGATTTTTTTGTAGGAATTGTTGTGTTGCTCGGAATCATTGTTGTCATAACACCGCCTAAGGTTTCAATACCTAAGCTCAGAGGCGTAACATCTAACAATAATACATCTTTCACTTCGCCAGTTAAAACCGCCCCTTGTATAGCAGCACCAATAGCAACTACTTCATCAGGGTTAACGCTACGATTGGGTTTCTTGTTAAAGAACTTTTCTACGATCTCTTGTACTTTAGGAATACGAGTTGAACCACCTACGAGGATTACTTCATCAATTTGTGAAACGGAATAATTCGCATCCTTAAGTGCTAATTCACAAGGTTTTAAACATCGCTCAAATAGCTTGTCGCTTAATTGTTCAAATTTAGAGCGTGTGAGTTTCTTTACAAGGTGTTTTGGAACCCCGTCAACAGCCGTAATATAGGGTAAATTGATTTCTGTTTCTGTTGATGAGCTCAATTCAACTTTAGCTTTTTCAGATGCTTCTTTAAGGCGTTGCAGTGCCATTGGATCCTTCTTGAGATCAATATTTTCATCTTTTTTAAACTCATCTGCTAAATAATCCATGATCACTTTATCGAAATCATCACCGCCTAAGTGCGTATCGCCATTAGTTGATTTTACTTCAAATACGCCGTCGCCGAGGTCTAATACAGAAATATCAAAAGTACCGCCACCTAAATCAAAAACGGCAATTTTCTGATCCTTATGTTTTTTATCAAGTCCATAAGCTAACGCTGCCGCTGTTGGTTCATTAACGATTCTTCTAACATTAAGTCCTGCAATTTCTCCCGCTTCTTTAGTAGCTTGTCTTTGTGCGTCATTAAAATAAGCTGGAACAGTTATAACCGCTTCGGTTACTGTCTGACCTAAATAATCTTCGGCTGTTTTTTTCATTTTTTGCAATACCATTGCTGATATTTCTTGTGGCGTGTAAGGTCTGCCATCGATATCAACGCGGACAGTATTATTATCACCTTTAACTACTTTGTAACTCCAGTGGCTAATTTCTTCGGTAACCTCATTATACTGTCGTCCCATAAATCGCTTAACGCTCATGATGGTATTCACAGGATTGGTGATTGCTTGTCTTTTTGCAGGGTCCCCTACCTTTCGTTCACCATTTTTTAAGAACCCAATTATTGAAGGCGTTGTTCTTCTACCTTCATCGTTTGCTATAACAATAGGTTCATTACCTTCCATAACGGATACGCAACTATTTGTTGTACCCAAGTCGATCCCAATAATTTTTTCCATATTTTTTAAGATTTTGTTTTGCACCTATCAATATTAATTCCCATGATATTAATCAAGCTAAAATTATTAAATAGTGTCATTTTTTAGGCGTTTATCGCTTTAGTGCGACAAAATGTCAGCCTATTGGCGTGCATTTTGTCATTAATTGTCAGTATAAACAAGATAGCATATTTGGCTCTATGACGAAAAAGGACACTAATTAATGTTTAATAGTTGATGATTAATAGTTCTAAATTGCATGGTTCTATGACAAAAAGGGTGGGTAGCTTATCTCAATTTCATATTGATTACACGATTGAGAATATATTCGGAACGCCCTTCATTTGAGGGCTTTTTGCCTATATCCTCAACGGTAATCAAATATAAAATGTAACTAACTTACCCACTCATAAGCCCACTCATTCCGTCATAGAGCAAACTACTCTTCAGTTCGATTGAGCAAATAATCTTGCAATAACATAGTAGCTGCGATCAAATCAATATTACCTTTTTTTTGACGAGATTTCTTTTTTGCCCCCATCTCAACTAACGCCTTACTAGCATTTTTTGATGAGAAAGACTCATCCAGTTTTTTAACCGGTAAACTAGGTAGTTTTTTATTAAGTAGTTTAATAAATTGCTCTACCAATGCTGTTGCATGTGTAGGTGTATGATCTATATTTAAAGGAAACCCAATAATTAATAAGACCACCCGTTCTTTCTGTACATAGTTAATTAAAAACGGCAATAGTTTTACGGTATCAACTGTTTCCAAAGGAACGGCGATTATCTGTAAAGAATCAGTAACTGCAACCCCTGTTCTTTTTTTTCCGTAGTCTAAGCAAATAATCCTACCAATTGGACTGCTCATATAGTAGGTCGTTTTGTTAGATATTGTTGTGTACACTGCCAAAGCACAATACCGGTGGCAACCGTAATATTTAAGGAATGTTTTGTACCAAATTGAGGAACTTCAATGGCTCGATCGATCCTTGAAAGTACTGTATCTTGCACGCCATCAACCTCATTACCAATAATCAGGGCTATGGGATCATCGGGTACTTTAAAATCCTGCAAATAAGTACTCCCAGCAACCTGTTCAACCGCATAAATGGCATATTTTTTTTGTCCTAAATCATCTAACGCCGTTTGAATATCCTTAAAATAATACCAGCAAACACTTTCGGTTGAACCTAATGCAGTTTTATGAATATCGCGATGAGGCGGACAAGGTGTTAAACCACACAAATAAATTGCTTCTATTAAGAATGCATCAGCCGTTCTAAAAATACTGCCAACATTATTCATACTTCTTACATTATCCAAAATAAGAATAATGGGCTGTTTATCAGCATTTTGGAAGTCATTGATTGATTTTCTTTCTAACGCACTCATCGACAATTTTTGCATACCATAAATTTAAACACACATTTTTTACTGAATCCAATAGTTTGGTTAGATTAGCTATCTGTTATTATTATAAAAACCAAACTATTTTCTACAACATCCACCAAGCAATAATTTCTATTGATAAAATAAAAAGAGTACCTTTGATTGCAAACATATAAAAATAAATAATATAATCTATTATGAAATTCAAATGGGCAATACTTACTATTATTTCTGTAGTTTTTGTGGCAGCTACGGCTCCTTTTAGTAGCAATCAAACAAATCAACCGCTAATAGAACAAATTGTAGAAAGGCATAATACCGCCATGGGAGGGCTCACTAATCTAAAAAACCTCAATAGTGTTGTTATGACTGGTTCTGTAACCGTTACCGTAGATAAAAAAACGCAAACCATTCCTTTAAGTTTATATCGATTACAAGACAAGGCATTCAAATTAGAAGTTACTTTTAATGGTAAAACAGGGTATCAAATTATGACTAAAACAGAAGGATGGTCGTATATGCCTTTCCAAGGCCAAACAAATCCGCAACCGGCATCAGCTGATGCCGTTGAAAAATCGCAAGACGAATTAAATTTACATGATGATTTTTTTGGCTACCCAGAAAATAAAGTAAAACTAGAATTTTTAGGCGTACAAACTATAAACAATCAAGTTTGTTATAAAGTTAAAAGTAAAAGTACCGGTGATCTAGAAAAAGCATATTATATAGACACAACATCTTATTTAACTGTGAAAGAATTTACAAAACAAAAGGTTGATGGTAAAGATGTTGTAACTGAAAATTCATATTCAGATTTCAGGCTTTCAGACGGGGTTATGTTCCCTTACAATATTAATCAAGTAGGATTTGGTAATATTCATTTTGACAAAATTTCTGTTAATGTACCCATCGATGAAAGTATTTTTAAAGTAGTGCCACCAACAGAAGACGAATTGCAGCAACAGCAACAACAGTACGCACCACCTCAAGATAACAATAATCAAGATCCCGGCAATGGTGGCTATGTTGGTGATGGCAATGATGGTTAATAACATCTATTTTATTTGATAGGATAAAATTAATGTAGCAGTCATTTTTTTTATGTATATTTTCTATCATCGACCTTCATCTATTTTACCACAGTCTTTACAATATTGAAAAAGTTACTTAGTGAAATTCCGGCGGGCTCAAGAGTTAAAATTTTAGATATAGGTAGCAATAATACCTTATCTGTTAAGTTAATGGAACTGGGGTGCATGCCTGGTGAAATCATTACGCTCGAAAAAATAGCCCCCTTGGGTGATCCTATTTGTATTAAAGTAAGTGGCTATTTACTAAGTCTCAGACTCAATGAAGCAGAAAATATTGTAGTAGAAGGATTAAACAATTCAATTACTTATTAGGTAGCTGACCTTGTTTTGTTTTAATATGTTCTATAGTGGCTATGGGCAGTTGTGTTATCTTTTTGGTCGCCTTATCAACCGATACTAAACTTTGCTCTACTCGGGCAACGATAACTTTTTTTCCATCCTCCTCTTTTTCAATAAGATACTTCATGTCAAAACTGTGTTCGCGATGATTTACAGAGATTGCTGATATCGAAACAATATCAGGGTATTTTAGCTCTTTTTTATATTCAATACTAACCGAAGCAACAAACAATACAATACCCGTGCCCCCAAAGTTACTTTCTTCATATCCTAACCAATGATAGTATCTACATCGGGCTTCATGTATAATGCCTAAATATCGATCATTGCCAACATGATTGCCATAGTTTAAATCGGTAACTAAAACCGTATAGACTGTACTAAATGGAAATTGCTCGGGTAAATTAATAGTCGTTCTAGGCATATATAAAATTGGATAACTATATCAGTGATTATTTTTTAACAATTTACTATTTTGTTTATGCCTTTGTTTATCTCTTTTTGTTTTTTTAGATAAATTATTTTCGAAAGACTTCGTTAGATCAACCCCAGTTTGATTTGCTAAACAAATGAGCACAAATAAAATATCGGACATTTCTTCACCGAGGTCGTAGCTTTTATCTGATTTTTTAGACGATTGCTCACCATATTTTCGTACAATAATACGAGATAGCTCGCCTACTTCTTCTATAAGCATACCTAAATTTGTTAGTTCATTAAAATAACGAACGCCATATTTTTTTATCCATGCATCCACTATTTCTTGTGCACGGCGAATAGTCAGGTCTTTCTTACTCATAATATAATATATTGGTACAAACAAGTTTTTAATGCAACATTTTGGCGAATTTACTGCATTATATTT
>JASGCP010000102.1 GCA_030053995.1 Phycisphaerales bacterium | reverse complement strand
ATACCATCAAGGATGGTGATTTTGAGTTTCCTATTCAGTTGAGTTACAATTATAATGGGCTACAAGTTGGTGAGACATTTGGACAAGTTGGTGCAGGATGGAGCATTAACTCATCGGGTTATATCTCTGTAGCCACAAGAGGAGGATCTGATTTTAATACTTTTAATTCATTAGGTTATATTGTTGGTAATGTAGGAAGGGATCTAGTAAAACCATACCTAAATGGTGAGTGGAATTCTTTGCCAGTAGCTGTGAGAGAAGAAAAAAAATACAATCTATTTTCTGGTGCTGCCAGCGGAAGACTTGATACAGAACCTGATAAATATATCGTAAATTCAGGGAGTTTGAATTTTTCTTTTTATTTAGACGAAATGGCTAAACCAATTTTTAGTAATGAGTATAAAAATTACAAAATAGATTTATTTTCTAATTTTAGAATCACAGATGATAAAGGTAATAAATATGTATTTGGAAAAGCTGAAACAACAGAATTACTTACAAGTGACAATACTACTTATGACATAAATTCAGCGTATAACTTAACGTCTATCGAGACTTCGAAAAATAGGACAATTAATTTTAGCTATTACGAGGATTCGATATGTCAAGAAGTTTATTCTGATCAACTTATAGATGTAGCAGGTCCTTTTTCGCCACGAGTAGGTTGCCCAAGCGGTAGAAGTATAACTCAAAATAGTGCTTGTAATAAAATTATAAAAAATAATGTTTCAGAAATTGTGTATAGTAATGGTCGAATTACTTTTACCTATTTCAACGATAATAGTTATAAAGGAAATAGGTTGAAGCAAATTCGTATTTATGATAAAAACAATCTATTGATTAATCGTTTCGAATTGATTTATAATGAAGGTAATTCTTTATTACTTGAAATAAAAAAGTACGATGGTAATAATATGAATATTCCATTTTATAAATTAGAATATTATGGTAATATACCCAATGAAATTTCTTCTAAATCTCAAGATTCTTGGGGGTATTTTAATGGACAAAATAATAATTATTTAGTAACAGGCAATAGAAGTGTTAATTTTAATAATACTCGATTAGGAGCTTTACAAAAAATCACTTATCCAACAGGTGGATTTACGGAAATTGAATACGAACAAAATATTTCACAAGGTAAAATTTACACAATGGATTGTTCAAGTCTAGAATTCAACAAAATTGAAAATGTTACAGCATTTTCTAATTCTGAAAACAACCATCAATCTTCACATAATATCAAAGAAATTTATATTCCATTTTCGCAGCGAATAAGAATTGATTTAAATAGTAATGCTGGAAATTCAACAGGATGTATTGACGAAGTAATAACCTCTGCTAATTTTAGGATAGGAAGAATGGATACTCCACATAATATATATGATGTTTTTGTTCCTGATGGTTGTTCCCCTAATAATAAAACACTGACTCAGTCAAGAGCAGAGTGCGAAATTGGAAATGTAGATAAAAGCACAATAATCTTTACTTATGGTCCAGGATACATCACAATTGAGGCAGGTACTACTGAAACCATTTCTACAGCATCCATATCTACAGCAACTTTGTCTTATAATAACATCGAATATAAGGAATTTCCTGCTGGAGGAATTAGGGTAAAATCAATTAAGGATTATGATAAGTTAGGTGGAAATTATATCCAAAAAAAATATCAGTATCTATTGGATGATAATTTGAGTAGCGGTATAACTTTGTATGAAAATAATCTAGCATCTACAAGTCATTGTGGTGATAACACCTATAGAATTATTCATTCTAAAAGTATTTTACCTTTAGATTCTTATAATGGTAGCCCTGTTTTTTACACCAGAGTAAAAGAAGATACTTATGGAGGAACAAATTTTAAAAATTCTAAAATTTATAATTATTCTAAGGGTACTTCGTACGGAAATTCTATTGAGGATAGTGATAATAAAAATATGATGGGTAAACTTTTAAGTCTAAATAATTTAGATTCAAATTCTAATTCCGTATATACAGAAAAATACACATACAGTTATTTCAATTTTAATGCTAAAACCACTTTGGGTTTTAAATCAAAGAAAATACGAACATTACTGGAGAATATTCTTGACCCAAGAACTGGTTATATAAGTTTTGGTGAGTTTGATATTTCAGATTATTATCAAACAAAACATTATGGAAACCAATATGATTCTTATAATCTCATAAAAAAAGAAACTGAGATAATCAACTCAAACGGAACTATATCCAAAACGGAAGATTATCAGTACAACAGTTTTAATCAACTAAGCAAACAAATAACGAAATCTTCGGCTAATGATGTATTAGAAACCAAGTATTTTTACCCGCAAGACCCACAAATGGCAACGAAACCTTTTGTAAATGAGTTAAAAACAGCCAATATTGTTGGTGTTCCTCTCGAAACCCAAACTTTAAAAAATGGTCAACTACTTTCTAAACAAGAAACGGTGTATGCTAAAGATGCTACTACAAATAATTTATTATTACCTAAAACTATTTTAGCTGCTAAAGGAACACAAACACCTGAAACTAAAATTACTTATAATAGTTATGACAACATAGGCAACGTGACTCAATATACTCCAGAAGGGGGTATTCCAGTGGCGGTGATTTGGGGATATAACCAAACCGTGCCTATTGCTAAGATAGAAAATGCCACGTATGCACAAGTACAATCCTATGTAGCTAATTTGCAAACCTTGTCTAATGGAACGAACGAAAATGCACTCATTGTGGCTTTAAATTCATTACGAATTAATTTGCCTAATGCAATGGTAACTACCTATACGCATAAGCCACTTGTAGGTGTGAGCACTATTACTGATCCTAAAGGAAATAAAGTAACCTATACCTACGATAGTTTTAATAGACTACAATCTGTCAAAGACCATCAAGGGAATACCATCAATGAGAATGAGTATCATTATCGTCCTAATTAAATGGAAATAAACCATATAAGTCATAGAGTGCATATAAGAATATACACAATAAATCCTTTGTGTTCTCTGTGTTCTTTGTGGTAAAAAAAGAAAAGAATTGAACCACATTAGTACACATAGTTCACATAGAAAAACAAACAGTAACTCTATGCTCTTTGTGGTAAAAAGAAAAACAAAAAAGAATGACTAAAGACACCATAAATAAATTGACTTATCAAATTATAGGTTGTGCAATTGAAGTTCATAAAAATATGGGTCCTGGTTTGTTAGAATCCGTTTATGAAGCTTGCTTAATTGATGAATTAATTGAAAATGGACTTAATGTAAAAAGTCAGGTTAAAATTCCACTTTATTATAAAGATAAAGCGTTAAATCAAGAATTAAAAATTGATTTATTAGTTGAAGACTATATTATAGTAGAATTGAAAGCAGTTGAAAAAATGATTCCTCTTTATGATGCTCAGATTTTAACTTATATGAAATTAACGGAAAGACCAAAAGGGTTACTAATTAATTTCAATACAACAAATATTATTAAAGATTTGAAGCAATTTGTAAATGAATTATATAGAGAATTAGAGTAAAAATGAACCACATAGCACACATAGCACATATAAGAATATTACAAACTCTTTGTGTTCTCTGTGTTCTTTGTGGTTAAAATTAAAAAAATACGAACCACATTAGAACACATAGTTCACATAGAAAAACACACAGTAACACTATGCTCTTTGTGGTAAAAAAACAGAATAATAACAAGCTCGTAGCTAAGGGAAATAAACCACCCCGCCCTTCGGGAACACAATATGATAAGAATATGAAATCACCACTAACAACGAGTTTGTTGCAAACAAATACCAATGATTAAAAAGGTGATACCATATGTTACCTTGAACAAATAAATTTTAAACATATGAAAAAAATAATAGTGTACTCCCTGCTTTCCTTGTGTACTTCGTGGTTAACACAAGGGCAAAGTGCAGACCAAAACTACATCAAAACCACCGCCTACAAAAAGGAAGGTAAACAAGAACCTGTACACCAAGTAACCTATTTTGACGGGCTAGGTCGTCCTATCCAGAAAGTAGCTAATGCGCAATCCAATACTGGTAAAGACATTGTGACGCATATCGAGTACGATGCTTTTGGGCGTCAAGTAAAGGATTTTTTACCTTATGTAAACCAAGCTCCGTCACTCAATTACAATTCGGGTGCGGCTAGTGCTGTAGGTGCGTTTTACAACACGGCGCAATACGAAAACACCCTAAATCCTTTTTCTGAAAAGCAATTGGAACTTTCACCACTGGATAGAGTACTCAAACAAGCCGCTCCAGGACAGGCTTGGAAAATGGGAAGCAATCACGAAATAAAGTTTGATTACCAAACTAACACTTCGACAGATGCGGTGAAATCGTATAACGTAACCACAACGTGGAATGCGACCTATCAGCTATACACCATCAGTATTTCCTCTGGTACTTATGCTGAAAACCAATTGTACAAAAACGTTACTACCGACGAAAATGGTGCAGCTACCCACGAGTTTAAAGACAAAGAAGGCCGTGTAGTACTCAAACGTACTTTTAATGGTAGCGACGCACACGACACTTACTATGTGCATGATAACTTTGGTAATCTAACTTATGTATTGCCTCCACTTGCTAATGGCGAAATAAATCAAAACATCCTTGACGGAGTATGTTACCAATACTGGTACGATGCTCGTAATCGCTTAGCAGCGAAACAATTGCCAGGCAAGCAAAAAGAGTTTATTGTGTATGACAAATTAGATAGACCTGTAGCCACAGGTCCAGCTTTATCCCCTTGGGGAAATGGCATATCAGGAATACTTATCACACAATATGATGCTTTTGGGCGTGTTACCCAAACAGGGTGGCGTGCAATGATCATCAATGAAGGTACTCGAGGCGGATGGCAAAACGACATCAACGGCGGAAGCAATCCTTTTATACTGACTGCAAATGATATTTTGACAAAAAACTTCTACGATAATTATACCTTTGCTGGAGCACCCGCTGTTCCAACCACTTTACCCCATAGTACCTATCCTATTGCGCAAAATGTAAAAGGACTCGCTACAGGAAGTTGGGTACGTGTTTTGACAGCTCCCGCTGAGACTACTGGAGAAACTTCTTATACGTTATACGACGACAAATACCGTCCGGTGCGTACCCGTACAGATAATTATTTAGGCGGTTATACCCAAGTGGATAGTAAACTTGATTTTTCAGGAAAAGCACTTTATACCCTTACTTCTCACAAACGTACCAATAGCGATACAGAACTAACAACAAAAGATACTTTTACCTATTCTGCGCAAGACAGAGTACTTACCCACACCCATCAAATAAATGGAGGTTTAGAGCAGCTCATTGCTAGCAATACCTACGACGAACTAGGGCAACTCACGAGTAAAAAAGTAGGCGGAAACGACACCACAGGAGCGACTGGGTTACAAAAAGTAGATTATAATTATAACATTCGTGGATGGTTGAAAGGGATAAACGACACCGCTAATCTTACCCAACCGAACCAACCTGATGATTTGTTTGCTTTTAGAATCAATTATAACGATTATCAGTCACAGGGATTAAGGGACGTTCAGCCGCAAGCCCTATTCAATGGAAACATATCAAGTACCTATTGGAAAACTAGTAATGATAATTTTTTACGTAAGTATAATTATAGCTACGACAACTTAAATCGACTACTTCTAGGAAGCTATCTAAGACCAGATACTGGCGTTAGCAGTGGTAGAAATTTTGAAGAATCGTTACAGTATGATAAAAACGGAAATATTACCCATTTAGAACGTTTTGATGACTTAGAAAAAATAGATAATTTGGATTACACCTATGATGTTGCTAAAAACAAAAACCAACTAATGAAAGTAAAGGATGGTTCAAACAGTCCACAAGGATTTAAGGATGATAGTGATGGAATTACAGATTCGGCTAACGATTACACTTACGATGCCAATGGAAATATGACAAAAGATGACAACAAAGGCATTACTAGTATTACTTACAACCATTTGAATTTGCCAGTAAAAATATTTTTTGGAACAAATACTATTGAGTATATTTACAACGCAACAGGGCAAAAAACAGGAAAAAAAGTGACAGAAGCAGGCAATAGTACCATAACCGATTATCTAACTGGGGGGTTTCAGTACAGCAACAGTTTTTTACAGTTTTTCCCTCACTCTGAAGGCTATGTAACTAACGTTTTAACAAGTACAGACTGCCCAACCTGTAGGTTCAAACCTTTTTATAGTTTAAACTATGTGTTTAATTATACCGATCATTTAGGTAATGTGCGTCTGAGCTACGCCCAAGAAAATGGAGCTTTAAAAATTTTAGAAGAAAATAGCTATTATCCATTTGGACTAAAACACACCAGAAATAATGTAAACAGTAAAATGTTTGTAGAAACAAATGGAACTACTAGTTTACAAACTATTGGTGAACTTACTCCATATACTACTTATTTTAAGAATAATTATAAATACAACGGTAAGGAATTACAAGACGAGCTGGGGCTGAATATGTATGATTATGGGGCGAGGAATTATGACCCTGCTTTAGGGCGTTGGATGAATATTGACCCGCTGGCGGAGAAAAGATTAAATAAGACTCCCTATAATTATTGTTCAAACAATCCAATCAATAGGATTGACCCTACGGGTATGATAGATGGAGAAGTTAAACCTAAAACGGAATCTAATTATTCTATCACTTACAAAGGAAAAGGTAACTATACAATGACTGAAGTAAAGAAAACTATCATTGAAAATCAAAATGAAGACGGTTCTACAACTACAAGTACCACAACTGTTACTACAAAAATAAATTACAGAATGGCCAAAGACAAAGATGGTAATGCAGTAATGAAAGTAAGAGGAGGTTCTGTAAATACAAATGCTACAGAAAGCACAACTTCTCGAACTCTATATCAAGGACCAATGCTAGGTGGTGGTAGTATGTCTGAATTAACAAGAACTTTAGCAGATGTTAATAAACCTTTAGATGTAAATAACGCTTCATCAGTCTTAAAAAGCAACAACAATCTAACAACAATATCTAAAGGGATTGAAGGTTATCACCAAGTTAATGGAATAGATCATAATATCTTTATGGATCCTAAGAATTCTGGAATCAATCCACTTGTACCTGCTGTGATGGGACTAGGTATTGAATCTATTAAATTATTTACCCCAGGAAATGGTATAAAAGGAGGTGGTGTTATAGGAGCAATTTTAGGTTTTATACCTACAGCAATAGATTCTTATTATGCAAATGATATGGAAAGAAGTACAGGAAGAACTGCCACTATTAATCTAAAATAATAACCAATAAAATTTAAATTTTGTTTTATGTTTACAGATAAACCTATTAAAAAAATTTATTTAATATCAATACTTTTAGGACTCTTAATTTTTATTATTAATATAATAGATAAGGTCTGTTCGTTTTATCACGTTTTTATAGCTCTTGGGTGTGTTTTACTAATTTTTTATTCAGTATATGTTAGAGTTAATTATTATGAAAAACAGAAAATTAAATTTTATCTTTTGAAAAAAGAATTTGAAGGAACTAATATTTATCTTATTACTAAATCGTTTATTATACTTATTTGGGGTTTAACTCTGTATTTATATGGAGTAAATTCACATAGAAATGAAAATTTAGATTTAATATCTATAACTGTTTTCCTATTACTTGGATTGAATTTATTGATATTTGTAAAAATATCAAAGATAAAAAACACGAACGGTCTAGATATGCGGTAACGTACCCGAACGGTTCGGATATGCGGTAACGTTAGCGCAGTTTTGTAAACTGTGCGCATACAGTAGATAAGATAAAACCCAGCAATTGCTGGGTTTTATTAAACTAAATACCACCAGCAAAAAACTAGAAAAAAAGTGACAGAAGCAGGAAATACTACCACAACCGATTATCTTACTGGAGGTTTTCAGTACAGTAATAGTTTTTTACAGTTTTTCCCACA
>JASGCP010000101.1 GCA_030053995.1 Phycisphaerales bacterium | reverse complement strand
AAAAATCAAGCCTGCAGAGGAAGGGCGTTTTGCCTATATCCTCAACGGTAATCAATAGAAAAATTGAATAATGTACCCACCCTTTTCGTCATAGAACCGAACCCCAAAAATTATCTTTAAAAGGATGCGTCTATTTCATGACTTTTTAGTATTCTATAAAAAATTATATACTACTGCTTAATCTTTTCAATATCATGTCCCATTACATTATTAAGAATCCCCTGACTATCAACGAAGGGCAGGAAAGGGTATTAGATATTGAAATAAAAGATCAATTAATTTACAAAATAGGGCAAGGATTATCTTCAAACTTTATGGCGTAGTCCAGTTACAAGTTGTTATTGAATACAGCTTCAAGGGCGTTGTGAGATTGGCACATGCACTACTTGCAGCATTCCAGAATGTCGATATGTCAGATGTTGCAACCCAAGATGACACGAGGGCAGGTGCCTTAAAATAACCATCAGTACAGATGTACTGAATACCAGTATCGCCATCACATATTTTACAAGATGACCCCGCTTCACTAGAACAATTACGAGCACTACCAAAAGCACCTTCTATTCTCTTTAAATCACCCCTTCTTAACGAATAACCTAAATGTTTTAATAAATTTTTCATAATTGATTGATATAAATTTTTCATAATTGATTGATTAACCGTACAAGCCGGAAAAACTAAGAACACACACAGTTGAATGAACCAGAACCAGAACTAACACAAGAACACTTCGTTTGTGTTGTACAACTCGGACCACAACCATTAGCATTAACTTGACCTATAATAGCAGCACCTTGAATATTTTTCAATTCGTTTCTTTTGAGATTTTCCCCTAATTTGCGATTTACTTGTTTCATAAAAAAGATTTAATGGATTTAATTAAAAAAAAATATAACCATAGTATTAGACAATATTTACATAAAAAGGTTAAAAAAAAATACATCAAAACCAAGATAACCGACAAAGAACGATAATTTAACAAATTACTGAAGGGTGCATAGCATAGACTACACACGAGTTATCGCAAAAGTAGTATAAACAATGACTTTTATAGACATCTCATATGTAGCATAAACAAGGTAGCTTTTAGTAACTAAAATTTAACTTTCGAGGATTGTGTAATAGTCTTTTTTAGCAAGTGCGCCTAATGATGTTGTATAAGAGACATTAAACTCAATACAATACAAATAAAAGTAAAGATACGAAGCGTCGTTGGAATTATAATCCGCCAACTACCTTCACTCAGAGATTTTACAATGGCTATTAATAAAGTAAGACAAATCAAGGGTATGTCTTTAATGAGCATCCATAGACTATTCATAGATATTTATTATTTTTTTATACTATTTTTTTTAGACAAAAAAAAACAATAAATGTTACAAAAAAATAGGTACGAAATAAGTTAATTATAAGTTAATAACCTATTGCTGTTTTTTAACTCAGATGTGAAACGATTAAATATGCTTTAACACATCAGTCAATCGGGAATATACAAGCTGTAAAAAAGCTATAAAAATAAAATTCTATAAATTGGCTAATTAAATACATAAAAAAATTATCTTTAAAAGGATGCATCTATTTCATGACTTTTTAGTATTCTATAAAAAATTATATACTACTGCCTAATCTTTTCAATATCATGTCCCATTACATTATTAAGAATACGCTGGTTATCAACGAAGGGCAGGAAAGGGTATTAGATATTGAAATAAAAGATCAATTAATTTGCAAAATAGGGCAAGGATTATCTTCAAAATCTGCGGTTCAAGAAATAGATGGTGCCGGGCACTGGCTTATTCCCGGTGTTATAGACACCCATGTACATTTTCGAGAGCCAGGTTTAACCCACAAGGCGACAATTTATAGTGAATCACGGGCAGCCGTTAAGGGCGGTGTTACCTCGTTTATCGACATGCCCAATACTGTTCCGCCTTGTATAAACCAAACCTTATTAGAAGAAAAATTCAATAAAGCAGCACAAACTGCTTTAGCTAATTACTCCTTTTACATGGCTGTTAATAATGACAATAGCGAAGAAGCCATTAAATTAAATACACTAAAAAATAAAGTAGCCGGGCTTAAAATGTTTTTAGGAAGTGTTACAGGAAGTTTGCTGATCGACCAAGATTCAGTTATTGAAAAAGTATTAAGAAACAGCGAATTATTAATTGCAACACACTGTGAAGACGAATCTATTGTCGCCCGCAACAAAGAACGACTACAAAAGGAAGTAACTGAATGGATGCCCATGCATCACGCCTTGGTACGTGATGAAGCCGCATGTTATAGCTCATCATCTAAAATTATCAACATTGCAAAAAAAACAAATGCCCGTTTACATATCCTTCATCTAACAACCGGTAAAGAAATTAGTTTATTTGATTCACAAACACCGTTGGCAAACAAAAAAATTACTTGCGAGGTGTGCGTTCCCCATCTCTACTTCAGTGATCAAGACTACAAGTCGTTGGGCAATAAAATTAAATGCAATCCGGCTATTAAAACAGAATCCGACAAAGAGCAATTATGGCGAGGCTTACTGGATAATCATATTGATATGATTGCTACCGATCATGCACCGCATACACAAACAGAAAAAGCATCTGAATTTTGGAAAGCCCCGTCAGGAATTCCGATGATACAACATAGCCTTCCGTTACTGCTTAAATTGGCAATGCAACAGAAATTAACAAAAATACAATTGGTACAAAAAATGTGCCATGCACCAGCAATTTGTTATCAAATAGAAAAACGAGGATTTATTAGAGAAGGTTATTTTGCTGACATAGCGATCATTAATCCTAATAAAAACTATATCATCGCCCCTACAAACATTGCATACCAATGTGGGTGGAGTCCATTAGAAGGCCTACCTATCCCTTGTTCTATTACCCATACATTTGTTAACGGACATTTAGCCTATCACGATAACAAACTCAATGACGCATTACTCGGCCGAGCACTCGACTTTAAACGATCATAAATTATTATTAAAAATTAAATATTTCCCCCAGTGCATTACGACTACACGAATCAAAAAAAAAACAACCAACTATTATTTTTCTTCTTCTTTACCGTATTAATTGACTACATAGGATTTGGTATTATACTACCGGTATTACCCCAGCTAATTGAATCGTTAGAGCATACTAACCCTTTAAGAGCGGCTCGTTTAGGAAGCTATCTCATTTTTATCTATGCCTTAGTACTCTTCATTTGTGCACCAATCATCGGGAGCTTAAGTGATGCTTATGGACGGCGTAAAATTCTGCTCTTGTCCATTGCCGGCTTCTGCATAGATTATTTACTCATGGGCTTTGCACCAAGTTATTGGTGGCTACTTCTTGGTAGAGGTATTGCGGGCATTGCAGGTGCTACTTATGCCATTGTAGCATCAGCAGCAACCGATTTGGCTAATAAAACAAATAAAGAAAATAAAGCGAAATACTTAGGTATCATTGGCGGTGCTTATGGTTTAGGATTATTTTTAGGACCTTTATTAGGGGGCATTTTAGGTAACATAAGCATAAAACTGCCCTTCTATGTTGCGGCGGCTTTAGCCGGTATCAATTTTATTATTGGATTCTTTATTATGCCTGAGACACTGGCAAAAGAAGATCAACGAAAGGTAGATGTCAAACAATGGAATATGTTAGGGACATTAAGTTTTTTAAAAACAAAACCTTATATGATTTCCCTATTAGGACTTTTACTCATCTGTATTATTAGCTTCCAAACCTTTCATTTAACATGGTTTTTTTATGCTCCAGCTATCTTAAATTTCTCAATATTAAAAACATCTTCTATTTATGCTACTATTTCAGTAGGTATTTGTGTAGGGCAAATGGTACTGTTACCCTATATTCGAAAATACCTGTCTGTTAACCAGTCAATTTTGGTAGGGCTTGTATCCTATGCTATTTGTTATTTGTGTTTCACCATTTTTCATTCTTATTGGATACTATTTTTCAGTGCACTTATTCTTTGGCCAGTTGGGGTCGTTGCTTTCCCCTGTTTTTTATCTTTTATATCTAACCAATTAAGTAATAAAGAACAAGGCATGTTTCAAGTATCCTATAGCACCACTACCAGTTTAGGCTTAATTATCGGTCCTGTTTTGTTAAACAATGCTTATGCTTATTGTGCTGATAAAAATAGCCTAATCTATTTTCCAACTATTTCATTTTTTATGTCGTTCATTTTTATAGTAATCGCCTTTTTATCATTTACCTACATTATAAAAAAGCTGAAAAAAGTTGAAACTACTGTACAATAATAAATTCGTAAAATTTATTATTGTGCCTCAATGGTACATTAAAAAAACTTTTTAATGATATTATTTTTTGATATTGTATGATTCGTTTTTTGCTCAATAGCATGTTCATATTGCTCTGTTATATTTCAAATAGTCAGACTATCTTAATAACGGGCAAAGTAGAAGATAGCACCCATAGTCCTATCATGCTGGCAAGTGTTAGCGTTACGCATGGGACAGCAAGTACCTTAACCAATATCGATGGCGTATTTACAATTCCCGTGTCTTTTAAAAACAATCAAAAACAGACACTAACGGTATCAATAGTCAATTACGAAAGTAAAGTGGTAAAAATAGATCAATCCACCGTACAGCATCCTATTACAATAACTTTAAATCCACTAATCAATACGCTCGATAATACCATCGTAGAAACGAGTAAAGGTGCCTCAAAATCAATTACCAATACCCCTACGCCGATTCAAGTATATAGTAGCCACAGTTTTACCAATCAAGGTGCCATCACCTTAGAACAAGCTCTCAATTACGCAATCCCATCCTATAATGCTACACGCCAAACGAACGCTGATTTAAGCAGTACGATTAATGCTTTTGAACTTAGAAATTTAGGGTCCTCGCGCACCTTAGTGCTCATTAATGGGAAACGAAAAAATCTATCCGCCTTTCTTTTCACAGAAAACGGACTTAGTAAAGGTGAAGGAGCAGTTGATATCAGTATGCTACCCATGATGGCTATCAAAAAAATAGAAGTATTACCAGACGGTGCTTGTGCTCAATATGGCTCCGATGCTATCGCCGGCGTGCTCAATATAATTTTAAAAGACTCGCTCCCTAATTATATGGGCATTAATCTCTTTAATGGCGTTTCTTATAAAGGTGATGGTATCAGCTACGGTGCGAATATTAATTCCGGATTGTCACTCAACAAAAAAGGATTCCTTAATTATACGATTAATTTTTCAACAGCAGGGCTAACCAATAGAGCTACCAATATCGACCCTAATGCTGATTTTCAAGAATTTGCTAACACGCAAGCACCTTACACCTTAGATAGCGTTATTAACTATTTAAGACGCACCCCTACCGGTAATCAAATTGTTGGTAATGCACCAACAAC
The DNA here is from genome assembly GCA_030053995.1 of Phycisphaerales bacterium. Taxonomy (GTDB): domain Bacteria; phylum Bacteroidota; class Bacteroidia; order Chitinophagales; family Chitinophagaceae; genus JASGCP01. The sequence continues at coordinate 2,677 of JASGCP010000101.1, read as the reverse complement.
CATAATCGGTGGTTTACTCAATGGTAGTTATCCTATCAATAAAACAGTTTCTTTATATTTTATGGGTAACTATTCCTATAAAAAAACGCAGGTTTACGGAAATTACAGACAACCCTACTGGCAACAGGATACTAATTTTTTAGTACACCCTGTTGGTAGCTATTATAATGGATTCATTTCTTATGCTAATAACTATGAATCTGATTTTACAGGGTCTTTTGGAATTCAAACGCATAGCTCATCAGAATGGGATATTGACATCAGCACCACCATCGGCGGTAACACTATATCGACCGACTACTTGAATTCGCTCAATTATTCACTGGGTAAAAATAGTCCTACTAATTTTTATTTAGGTGGTTATGGTTTTTTTCAATGGGTTATTAATGCTGATGTTGTGAAAAAATTAACTAAATTTTTAACCCTGAGCTTCGGTAGTGAACTAAGAACAGAAAAATATACTATTACGCAAGGAGATAGTTTTTCATATTCTGGACTCGGTGCTAATGGATATCCAGGCATCTATCCTCAAAATGCCGTTATTAGCAACCGATATAACGCCGGATTGTACGGAATAATCAATTTTAATATTGCTAACAAACTAATTGGTGAAGTATCCGGACGATACGAAAATTACTCTGATTTTGGTAACGCATTAGTGGGAAAAGTAAGTTTGCTCTATAAAGCCATATCGCATATTTTAGCAATAAGAGGCTCCGTATCAAACGGTTTTAAAGCTCCAACACTGCAACAATATTATTTCTCGACCATACAAGCAACATTTACTAGTAATGCGGGTGTTAGCCGACAAGCGATCTATAATAATTATAATGTCATAACAAAGCAACTCGGCATTCCTAACTTAAAAGCAGAAAAATCATTAGACTATAGCATAGGGCTTACAATTAACCCCATAAATAATTTTCACATAACCATTGATTACTATAATATCACCATACGCGATCGTGTTATTTTAAGTTCTAATATTGTAAGCAATGATCCTTCAAGCATTATATATACTATTCTGCAACAATACAATTTATCCTCTATGAATTTCTTTATTAATACCGTTGCTACGAATACATCCGGCGTTGATATAAATGCTAACTACAACAATATCATCTGGGGGCGAACAAGGTGGACTATCAATTGGGGATTTAATTACAATCGAAATAAAAATATTGGTAGCTTAACTGTCCCACCGATCCTTGCAGCATCGGGTAGTAATTTGTTTAATAGAGCCGATGAATCTTTTTTGTTAACAAGCAGACCAATCATTAAAAGTATATTAGGGGTAAACTTTAATTACAATAGACTAAATATTACCACCACCTTGACTTATTTCGGAAAAAATAAATTTGTTAGCACAACAATGCCCATGGCGTCAAACGCAGCAACCGACCCCTTATCCTATTCTTACCCTTTCGTCGAATTTATGCCTAAAGTGGTTACTGATTTATCTTTATCCTACGAGTTTACTAAATATATGGAGCTTAATTTTGTTATTAATAATTTATTCAATGTTATTCCTCAATACCGCCTACGCAATATAGAAGGATATAATGAAAGAGATATTAAAAATGCTATTAATTTTAATGGTCGATATAGTATAACAACCCGCGAAGGTGCACATTTTGATTATAACGGAACGGGCTTTTTAACAACAATCAAGTTTAAAATAATGTAAATTACTTAACCGGCATACCCTTAATTCTTTATGATCATTTTAAATACGGACACTTATTTTATAAATCTGTTTTCTAAAATCTACCTTTATGAAGAACAGATGTTTCGTCAGTTAATTGTAAACTAATGTTGTTCTTCTATGCTGATCTTGTTTTTTGTACAAAAATTATACAAACATGCTAAAAATTAGTTCTTTTCAATTTAACAGTTATGCTGAAAATACTTATTGTATTTACAACGAATATAACGAGTTAATTATTGTTGACCCAGGATGTTATCAACCGAATGAATATACAACACTCATTGATTTTATTGACGAAAAAAAAATGAAACCTGTACAAATGATTTTAACCCATGCACACATCGACCATATTTATGGCGTTAATAAACTTTGTTTGGATTTTAAAATAGAACCTTATATGAGTGCTTTAGAAGTTCCTGTTTATGAAATGGCTATCTGGGCGGGTGAGCTATTCGGTACCCCCGTTGATAAATATGAGGGTAATTTTCATTTCATTGATGAAACATCGGTCATTAAACTAAGAAATGATACACTCAAAATATTACATACACCTGGACACTCACCCGGTAGCTTATCCTTTTACGATGCCACTCAAAATTGGGTTATATCAGGGGACACACTATTTCTTAATTCAATTGGGCGTACAGACTTCCCATTATGTAATCATAACGACTTAATTAGTGCTATTCAAAATAAACTGTACCAATTGCCCGATAACACAACTGTTTATTCTGGTCATGGTCATCCAACAAATATTGGATACGAAAAAAAAATGAACCCTTTTGTAAAAGCAAACTAGATGGCTAATGGTAAATGATTAATGTGCATTGATGTAGTATTGAATGAATATGGAGAATTAAAAATCAATTAAAAGGGAAGCTTTGCAAAACTTCCCTTTTGTTTTTCAAATATGCCTTAATACCTATTTTTTAATTTTTGAGGTTATAAGTCCAATTTTTTTTGACTAAG
>JASGCP010000100.1:3811-8229 GCA_030053995.1 Phycisphaerales bacterium | reverse complement strand
TTTTCTTTCTTTTGTCTTGATACAAAAGAAAGAAACAAAGAAAAAATCAAGCCTACAGAGTAAGGGCTATACACTCAATGATAATCAATATGAAAGTGAGCTAAGTTACCCACTCTTTTCGTCATAGACCCTAAAAAAATAAAGCAAGACGATTTTAAACACCTTTAAATTGATCATTGATTAATGGCCATGCTGTATCTTTATCAGATATATCTATAACGGGCAAATGCCATGAAATACCTATTGTGGGATCGTTATAGCGGAGCCCTGCCTCTGATTGTGGTTCATAATATTGCGAAACAAAATAAAAAGTTTCGGTATCATCCTCCAAGGTTTGAAATCCGTGTGCAAATCCTTCAGGAATGTACAAACACTGCCTACTTGTAGCCGATAGTTCAACACCTATATATTGCAAAAAAGTAGGTGAATGCTTTCGAATATCAACAACGACATCATAAATTTTTCCTGATAGGCATCTGATCATCTTTATTTCTGCAAATGGCGGATTTTGATAATGCATGCCCCTAATCGATCCTTTTTTTTTAGTAAAGGAATTATTACATTGCACCCATTCTTTTGTATGCTCAATCGTTGCAAATTCTTTTTTGCAATAAGCCCGGCTAAACCATCCACGATTATCTGAACGATAATCTAGATCAACCAAAAAACAACCCTTCAAATGTGTTTCTGTAAATACCATAATAAATATGCATTATATCAATGATAACTATTAAAATACCCTAATAACAAACTCACTAAACAAAGAATTAGCCCAAGCAAACCATTTTCGAGTAAATATAGTCGCATCGTTTGGATCAAAAGACTCGTGCATAAAGCCCGTATGTGCATTTGACCGAATAAGGTATTGTAAACTTTGCTTTATTTCGTGCTCGTTATGTGATGTCAAACCGCGTGCCGCAATAGCCAACGGCCAAATAAATTTCAGATTGCCTGTATGCGGGCTACCAATACCGTCTGCCACGGTACCTGTGTAGAAATAAGGATTTTCTTCTGATAGGGCAAAGGCTCGGGTATTTTGGTAAATAGCATTATGTGCAGATACGCAACCCAAATACGGTAGCGACATAAGACTAGGGATATTCGCATCGTCCATACAGAGTGTATTGCCCAGTCCGTCCACTTCATAAGCCATAATTTTACCAAATTTTTTGTTCGGTACAATAGCATATTGCCAGAGTGCGTGTTCTACTTCATCAGCCAATTCATTGCAACTTGAGGCGAGTTTATCGTCATGATAAATAACTTTAAGCATTTGTGCCATCTGGTTTAAAGAATGCACAGCAAAAAAGTTAGAAGGCACTAAAAACAAATACTTGGTACGATCGTCACTCGGTCTAAATGATGAAGCTATTAACCCAACTGGTTTAACGGAGGATCCAAAACCGTGATTTGTATCTTCAGATAAATCGCGTTCAAAAAAATAAGGACCCAAATCATCTTTGCGTTGCTGTTCCTTAAAAGTTTTGAGTATTAAAGAAGCCGCATCTTTCCACTCGGCAGTAAAAGGGGTTGTATCACCCGATAATTGCCAATATTGGTATGACAATCGAATAGGATAACATAAAGAATCTAATTCCCATTTTCTTTCATGAACACCTGGTTTCATATCCGTGCGATCATTCTTCCACTCGCTAATTTTAGTGTCATCTTTGTAAAAAGCATTAGCATATCGATCTAACTGAATACAGTGCACCTGCCGATTAATAACACCCTGTATCATATTTTGTAGCTTAATATCCTTCTTCATAAGCGGTAAATACTGCCATATTTGTGCCGTGCTGTCTCTTAGCCACATGGCGTCAATATCACCAGTAATGACATAGGTATCAAAACTATTCTTGGACACACCGAATTCTACGGTTGTATCTAAGGTATTAGGAAATGTATTTGTAAACAACCATTCTAATTCCGGATTGTTCAGTTTTTTGCAAAAAACTTTAATAAAGTTCTCGACGGCGTCACTCGTAAATTTTCGTGCACTAATCGGCGGGCGTTTAGAAACAAAATCAGTACCCAAGAAAGTGCTTTGAAAGGTACTAGCCCACAAAGACGATGGCTTTGCTAATGTAGCGAGCGATAACAGGGCTCCCGCTTTAATAAATTCTTTCCGGCTCTTTTTGATATTCATAAATTATAACAACTAGTTGTTGGGAATTTGTTGAACAGTTTTAATGCAAAGTTAAGATAGAATTTATTGAATTTTAAAACATTTTAAAAATAGGCTAAATCATTTTTTTGAGGTGCTAAGATGTTTTTCTTTTGTCTGAATCTCGGATTACACAGATGACACAGATTGCACAGATTATTGATTATTATGGTAGTTGGCTGAATTAGGATTTTTTGGAATTAAAAAATTGACTACTCAATGTTCATCAATATGAAATTGAGATAAGTTACCAACTCTATTTCGTCATAGAGAGCAAGTCAAATTGTAAAATAATGTAGCATACCCCCCGAAACGATATAAAAAGGGGTAATAAGATTTGGATACATTCTAAATCTCACTACTCCCTTTTAAGTGTGGCTTCATGTGGACTGACAACTAAATATATTAGCAATCCTGGGGACTACAACCGGTACCTCTATAACAACTTTCATAACAAGCCACCCTGTCATTGATGGGGACGCTTAAACAACCAGCGGTACAGAATGTACAAGCTAGTGTATCATACCATGGACAATTTCCACCCATTACACTTTGCATTTCTGCTTTTTTTATATCTACTCTTTTTAGAGTAGTACCCAATTGATCAACCATGTTCTTTTTCATTATTAGATTATAGTAAGTTTTAAGTGCTTGGGAGCTTCGCAAAATCAGTTCTTTTTAAAATACTCCCCAAAATAAGAAACCTGTAAAATTTTGATTTTCTAATAAGTACAGAATAGTGGGTCTATGACGAAAAGAGCGGGCAACTTAGCTTACTTCCATATTGATTACCATTGAGCGTATAGCCTTTGCCCTTAGAGGAAGGACGGTGCACTTATCACCTCAAAAAACAATTTAGCTAAGCCCTTTATTTAAAAAGATTTTAACCTTATTCATATATACGACTGGCACAATTAGGGTGAATCTTAGTTTCTCATAGATATTAGCAACCAGGACATCGTTCAGCACCAGAATGGTAACCGCAGTGGGCAGATGCAGAAGATTTAAATGTTTGCTTACACCAAGTATCAGCATCATTTACACAAGCAACATTAGGACCTTCACCAGCCCTGTAAAAACAGGTACAATAATTTCCCGAATCATCAGTGCTTGCACAGTAAACAACAAGCAACCAACAATAGTCACAACTTAATCCCCCCCTTTGCCCTCTAATAAGTTTTAGCCCTTGTCTGCTAACCAATACTCCAAAATTCAATAGTGCTTGTTTCATATATTTTTTTAATTTTATTGTTTCCAAAAGGCGCTTCACTATATATTAGATAAAAAAAAGCCGATAATGTAACAAAAATGGGCTAAATCATTTTTTGAGGTGCTAAGAGAAGTAAGATTTAATGTTGTTAGAGCGTGAAAAAGGGCTCACTAATGAAATAGGTGAGTAGTTTTTTTATTTTGTGATATTGGGGGGCAACCGTTAAATACTATAGTTTAGTTACAGAATAGCTGTCAAAAAAGTGTAGAGAAGAAGCATGCATCCTCTCTACACTTTTTTATTAAATTTATTTGGTTTTATGACGAAATGAGTGGGTAAGTTAGTTACATTTTATATTTGATTACCATTGAGCATATCTGCAAAACGCTCTTCCTCTGAGGGCATTTTGGCTATATGCTCAATGGTAACCCATGTAAAATTGAGATAAGTTACTCACCATTTTCGTCATAAAGACCTTGTTACCTATTGGCAATCCTGTTGACTACATCCGGTACTTCTATAACAACCTTCATCACAAGCCACCCTTTCCTTGATGGGGACAGCTAAACAACTGGTGATACACAATGTACAAGATAGTGCCTCATGCCATGTACATTTTCCACCCATTACAATTTGCATTTCTGCTTTTTTTAGATCTGCTCTTTTTAGAGTAGTACCTAATTGATCAACCATGTTCTTTTTCATTGTGGTAAGTTTTAAGTTATTGGGAGCTTCACAAAATCAGTTCTTTTTAAAATACTCCCCAAAATAAGGAACCTGTAAAGTTTTGATTTTCTAATAAGTATAAAATAGTTTAGTTAGGGTTTCCAAAATTCACTGAAGTTTAATAAAAACCTCGATGAATCATTAAGCAAAGGTAGTCTTTACTTGCATTCGCATCCACCCATTTTCGATGAGCTGTTCGTTCGCCTTGTTTTACAACGCTCTTCCTCTGAGGGCATTTTGGCTATATGCTCAATGGTAATCCATGTAAAATTGAGATAAGTTACTCACCATTTTCGTCATAAAGACCTTGTTACC
>JASGCP010000100.1:0-3711 GCA_030053995.1 Phycisphaerales bacterium | reverse complement strand
ATTCACTGAAGTTTAATAAAAACCTCGATGAATCATTAAGCAAAGGTAGTCTTTATATTTTAAATGTATCACATCAGACTAAATATCTTTTTGAGGGCAAAATTATTTACACTTTGTCTGAATCACGGATTACACGGATTACACAGATCGCACCACGGATTATTATGGTAGTTGGCTGAATTTGAATTTTTGGAATTAAAGAGTTGATAGAATTATTTTTTCTTTTATCTGAATCACGAATGGCAAGATTGTTATGATAATGGTCTGAATATTTTTTAACCTACCAAGATTGATGAAGGTGCAATACATCCGAAAAAATATTCACCTATTTTTTCCACAACGACACATTTTGTCTTGGTGGGGTACTAATTTTGTTTAGGAATTGTATAAAATGTTCTATTGAATTATTCTTATCAATCTTAAACTCCCACTGCCGAGTACATGGTAGTATTTTATTCTTATGAAGTGTAATCTTATATTATTGTCAGTAGCTTTGGTAACAACAACCATCGCTTTCATTAGTTTAACGCTGTGGTTTGATTTGTTTGTATTTTTCAAACTTACGCTCATAACAACTGTTGTTATGTGTATAGCACTTGCCGTAGCGTTTGGCGGACTTGCTATTGCAGGGGCTTGCATCTTTTCTGTTGTTTTTAACGTGCGTAGTAAATTGATGAATTATTAAAACATGTATCAATTTTTCCACAACGACACATTTTGTCTTGGTGGGGTACTAATTTTGGTTAGGAATTGTATAAAATGTTCTATTGAATTATTCTTATCAATCTTAAACTCCCACTGCCGAGTACATGGTAGTATTTTATTCTTATGAAGTGTAATCTTATATTATTGTCAGTAGCTTTGGTAACAACAACCATCGCTTTCATTAGTTTAACGCTGTGGTTTGATTTGTTTGTATTTTTCAAACTTACGCTCATAACAACTGTTGTTATGTGTATAGCACTTGCCGTAGCGTTTGGCGGACTTGCTATTGCAGGGGCTTGCATCTTTTCTGTTGTTTTTAACGTGCGTAGTAAATTGATGAATTATTAAAACATGTATCAATTTTTCCACAACGACACATTTTGTCTTGGTGGGGTACTAATTTTGGTTTATTAATCATTATTCAATTATTCTATGAGTCCTCCTAAAAAACACATATCCCTCGTAAAAACACATTTTTCTTCATTAAACATTAATCATTAAACATTATTTTATGAATCCCAAATACACTTTCACCCTCAAATTCAATGTAGGAGACGGATCACTTACTTACGATGAAATTTCCTGCAACAACCCTATGGACGCTATCCGCACCATGCAAGCTCGATACGGCGGTAAACTCCGTAATTTATTTATCGTTAAACAAGAACCGTATAAATGGTAAAAATAGTTGTCATTTTTTTTTCACAACGACAGATTTTGTCTTGGTGGGGTACTAATTTTACTTTATGAATCATTAAATATTTTTTATGAACTCTAAAAAGTCAACACCCCACCCTCGTAAAACAAATTTTTCTTCATTATTAATCATTATTCTATGAGTCCTCCTAAAAAAACTATCCCTTATAAAAACACATTTTTCTTCATTAAACATTAATCATTAAACATTATTTTATGAATCCGACAACAACGTACACTTTGCGATTTAATGTAGGCGACAGCTCTGTTATTCAAGAGCAGGTTTCTTGTAATAATCCCGGCGATGCCATACGTGCTATCAAAGGACGATACGGCGATAAGCTGAGAAATTGTTTTATAGTTAATTCACAACCCTATAAGAAATAAGACGGTTAATAAAAATCCTTCCTTGAAAAATAGTGTGCGAGGAAGGTTTTTTATAAAAAAGTTAATAACTTTGGCGGAATTTTGAGGGGTGAGCGGGGGTATGATATTTTACAATAGTTAAATAAACAACAATGATTTTATATGAACTGCATCAATGCTTAAACAACAAGCAACGATTTAACTTTCCATTTGCTAATAACATAAACCAAATGCCAGAAAATGGCATTTATATTTGTTTTGAGAAAGGGGAAAAATATCAAACATTTGACAGAATTGTACGCGTAGGAACCCATACAGGAGACAATCAACTGCGTTCAAGACTAAATCAACATTTTTTAGATGAAAATAAGGATAGGAGTATTTTTCGAAAAAATGTTGGCCGTTGTTTTTTACATAATGACCCATATTTACCAATATGGAATCTTGATAATACAACTCGTGAAGCTCGAATAGCAAATGAAGGAATACGCAACATTCCTTTTGAACAAGAAATTGAGGAAAGAATTAGCAAGTACATTACACAAAATATTACATTCTGTTTGATTCCAATTGACAATAAAGAAGATCGATTATTTTGGGAAAGCAAGATTGCTTCTACTTTAGCTCAAGGTGAAATAATACCATCGGCTAATTGGTTGGGCAACCAATCACCCAAAGAAGAGATTAGAACCAGCGGACTTTGGCAAGTGCAAGGACTAAACAAGCCACCGCTAACTAATGACGAGTTAGCAAGATTATTCGCAATCATTGGTTGCCCGCCCCCCAACAATGTTGCCCCCAATAATAATACAAACACTTTATTACCATCTTAAAAAACTATAAACTCTATAAATAATGGCTTATATTATTACCTGCTGTGGTGTAAAAAGAATGTCTTTAAATCCACAAGAAAGCAGTCTTGAAAAATTAAGTTTTTCTGAACTTAACAATGCACGAAAACAATTAATACAACAGCTTAATATTTCATTAAATTGGCAACAAACATGCCCCGCCTACGAATTATATCAAGGAAGGCTTTATAGTCAAATTGACCGGGGTAATTTTCTTAAACCAAAAACAGACATAATTATCTTATCAGCTCTGTTTGGATTAATTAAACATACTGATTTATTGCCCATGTATGATTTAATGATAACCTATAGAATACCAACAACACAACAAAGCGTAGCTTCATTCTGGCTAGAACAAAACCTTAATCAATATATTACACCTTGGCAAAACCACATCGACTTATTGTCTGACACTTATCGAAGGGCTTTTAATACGGAAGTTGGAATGAATCCAAATATTGAATGGCGGGATAGATACGGTGTGCATAAAGGACGATGGTTGAATGAACAACTACAAAGATTGTAAATTATTGTGGTTTGAAAATTTAATTCGGTTAATAAAAAATATATTGGCATGTCCGTTGTATTAGAATATTTTAGGAATGGAATAAATTACAGTCAAAATAAACCAGACATATCCATCGCGTATTTTGACAAGGCGATACAAAAACGTTTGAGTATAGATTTAGAGCTTGGACGAATAAATGATCAAGGAGTACAAAATTTCAATATTAGTGATTTTTTCAATCAGTGTGTGGGGGAATTCAATTTGAATAGAAACGAAAACGAAAATCTTAGATTAATATACTCAGATGCTTATCTAAAAAGGGGGATTGCTATAATTAATCAGATTGATTACAATGATGATCAAAATCCTATAAATGACCTTAAAAAAGCAATACAATTATGCCCTGAAAATGCTAACATAATAAACCAAGAATATGCAATGGCTTATCTTAATAGGGGTATTAAATTAAATAATAATAATAATAGCAAAGATATATCCATTAAATGTTATAAAAAAGCAATAGAATTAAACGGCTAAATCATTTTTTGAGGTGCTAAGAGGTTTTAGGGGAGGTTTTAGGGGTGG
>JASGCP010000099.1 GCA_030053995.1 Phycisphaerales bacterium | reverse complement strand
GTTTTTGTAAACTTTAGCAAGTCCCGAAAATACTTTTTAAGGGACGACTATGTAAAGTAAGGGCAACAAAACTACGGCTTGTTGCGTTATCGAAAATGAACGGCACCGGATATATAGAAAGCCAGTGGTAGCAATTATATTTTACTTGTTTTGTGCCTTTACAATTGTAGTATCGCTACCACTTGCTTTCTTTGATATATCCACCTCTGCCTATTTCTCGATGAACACTTGGTTTGCCTTGTTTTGCAAGACATTCCTCTAAGGGCTTTTCAGCTATATGCTCAATGATAATCAATTATGAAATTGAGATAAGCTCCCCCCTTTTCATCATAGTACTTACTAAGAACAATAGGTTTTAATGCGGAACTATCATGTTTCATAATGTTATATATTATCACACAAAGATAATTTGTCTTCAACAACCTTGTAAAAAATGATAACTATTAACATGGATCTCCACACGACACTGTTGGAAATACAGTATGACAATTATAAGCGGTAGTAGTACACCACATAATACCTGTATCGCAACTGCAACATACACGGCCAGCGAATGTCATACAATATGTAGTGCAAGGGCAATTTGGATCCGTTCCTGTTGCTTTTGCACCTGTTACATTTTTTAGATTAGTTCTTGTAAAACACGAACCTAAATTTTCGAATTTTCGTTTCATTTTTTTAATAAATTTTTATTTAAATAAACAGCAAAGTTAGTTTTAATAACCGATACAAAAAACTAAAGAAAAGTTAAAGTAACAGACCTCTTTTTGAGGAACCTTGATAGTAAAAAAAAGAGAATATATCTATTGAAAGCCTGCATAGTAAAAAAGAAAAATATAGAGTAGAGCAAGCGGTATGAGATCGTTTTTATTTATTTTTCTACTTTTTAGCTATTTTATATTGAGAAAAGTAGAAAATCTATTTACAGACTAAAGCATTTTTTATCTTGAGCATTAAACCCTACCGCTCTTAGCACCGCAAAGAAAGGATTTAGCCTTGTTCTATTTTTCCTACCCTTCCAACATCAAAATACTATTTATAAATACCCGGTATAAAGACATCCAACAATGATTCTAATCGAACTTTTTATGTAATAATATTTTCCTTGTTTTTTCTTTTTCTCATGTTTTTTTAACCCAAAACAATCATATTTTTCGACTACCTTTAAAACCTCTTAGCACTTCAAAAAAATGATTTAGCCTTGTTGACGGCACATCTGTTATGTTACAAGCAGTATCAATTTATGCAAAATCAATTAAATGGACTATCGAAAAAATGCTACCTATAATGATGGATGTTTCAAAAACTTCATTAAGAATTTTAGATTTAACTACATAATAGAACGATATAATCTAAAAATTTATGAATAATACTTTTAAAAATGTTAATTATCAATTATTTGTAAAACTGGTGCACGCAAATATATAAGTACCATAATTAATATCGCTACATGTTGCTACCACCACAATTTATTGATTCTTTACAAGGTTTACCCGGATTTAATGAAGTCGAATTTATTCGAGCTCATCAAACATATAAGCCCACAACGGCTATTCGATTGAATTCTGAAAAAAAATGTGATGCTGGTAAACATTTTTCTGAATATACTTGTACCCCCGTACCATGGTGTGCCGGCGGTTATTATCTTCATCAAAGACCAGATTTTTTTTTGGATACTTATTGGCATGGTGGGCATTATTATGTTCAAGAACCTTCTAGTATGTTTTTGTGGCATATTCTTTGTCAAATTTTTCCGAATAAACAAGTGCCCGTAACGGTTTTGGACTTATGTGCTGCACCAGGTGGTAAATCAACTTTGTTGATTGATTATTTTAGGAAGGGATTTATTGTTGCTAACGAGACTATTAAAAGTCGTACCCCCGTTTTAGTTGAGAATATAGCAAGGTGGGGTGCCTCAAATGTTTTGGTTACGCAAAATGACCCTGCCCATTTTTCAAATATATCCGCTTTTTTTGATTTGATTGTAATTGATGCTCCTTGTAGCGGTAGTGGCTTATTTAGAAAGGATCCAAATGCGATAAAGCATTGGCGTATGGAAGGCGTAGTAATGTGCCATAGAAGGCAAAAAAGAATTATTGCAGATGTTTGGAATAGTTTAAAAAAGGATGGGTACGCTATTTATGCTACTTGTTCCTTTTCACCTGAAGAAAATGAACAAATAGTTGATGACATTATAGAGCACTATGATGTAGATTCTGTTAAAATCCCTTGTATCCATGAATGGCAAGTAGTGGAGTCTTTGTCGCCTATTCATCAGGGATATGGTTATCGTTTTTATCCTCATCGTTGTTTGGGTGAAGGTTTTTTTATTGCCGTTTTTAAGAAAAATACAGTGCAGAAACAAGCAATCTCAGTATTATCTATAAAACATAAAAAAAATAACTTGACCCATGGAGGCAATAATCCTTTTGTTAAAGAAAGTCAAGATGTTGGTATAATTAATGTTGCCGGAACTGATGTGCTATTTTTATCGGGCTGGGAAAACCAGTTGCAGATGTTACTTAAATCATCGTTATGTATTAAGAAAGTAGGCATACAAATTGGTAGTTGGAAACAGGACGATTTTAATCCAACACACGATTTGGCACTTAGTACCATGGTGCACGAACAGATTCTACGAATCAATGTCTCAAAAGCTCAGGCAATTCAATTTTTAAGAAAAGAGGGGTTTGTTGTCGATCAAAAATACCCACAAGGGTTTGCTTTAATGATGCATGAAACCGTACAACTAGGGTGGGGAAAAGTACTTGCTAATAGAGTGAATAACTATTTGCCAACATCGTATAGGATTGTATCTAGGGCACGATAGTTCTGTCTTTAATAATTTAGATTCTATGACAAAAAGGGTGAGTAAGTTATCTAAATTTCACATTGATTAACATTGAGTATATATCTGAAATGCCCTCAGGGAAAGGGCGTTGCAAAACAAGGGGGGAACGAAGTGCCCATCGAAAATGGGGCAGACACAAATATATCAAAGAAAGCGATTAGTAGCGATAGGACAATAATAAAGAACATTGGTAAACCACAACTAATTAATCATTAAATATTGATAATTAACCATTAATTAAGCATATTCATTCCGTCATAGAACCCCAAAAAGTAGAAATGGAACTTAATAATTGTTTGATAAAAATTTAGGTATTTTTACATCAATTGAACTACTTTTGCAATCTAAAAAACAGATAACTGAAAGGTAATCTGATAATTGTAGCTAAATTTTAGTTAAAATACATAGTATGAATTTTGAGCGATATCAAATAAAAAGTTATTCGGAATATTTGAGCAAGTATAAAAAAAGTATTAATACCCCCGATGTATTTTGGGAAGCGGTAGCTGAACATTTTCTATGGCATAAGAAATGGGATAGTGTCTGCTTAGGGGATTTTAAAAATCTAGACATTCGTTGGTTTGAAGGGGGACAGCTTAATATTACTGAAAATTGCCTCGATCGTTTAATCCCTACCCATAAAAATAAAGTTGCCCTGTACTTTGAACCCAATAATGTAGAGACCCCTACAAGACAATATACCTACCAAGAATTACTTGATGAAGTGTGTTTGTTTGCTCATGTACTTAAAAATAATGGCGTTAAAAAGGGCGATCGTGTCTGTATCTATATGTCCATGATCCCAGAGGGTATTATTGCTATGTTGGCTTGTGCACGAATTGGTGCTATTCATACAGTTGTTTTTGCAGGATTTTCAGCACAAAGTATCGCTACGCGCATAGAGGATTGTGGGGTTAGTTTCGTTATCGTTAATAATGCCGGTATTCGAGGAGAGAAAAAGTTATATTTAAAATCGATTGTCGATACAGCTTTAAACTTGGTATCTGATAAACAGTTAGTTAGGAAAGTATTAGTTGTTAAACATACCGAAGACGCGGTTGATATGGTATCAGAACGCGATATTTGGTTACACGAAGAAATCGCAAAGGTAAAGGATATGGGATTATCTTTTTTTCCGGCAGTTGTCATGGAAGCTGAAGATATGTTGTTCATTATGTACACATCTGGTTCTACGGCAAAGCCCAAAGGGGTCGTGCATACCGTAGCCGGATATATGATTTATGCAAATTATACATTTGTTAATATTTATCAAATTAAGGAAGGGCATGTTCACTTTTGTTCAGCCGATATTGGCTGGATTACAGGACATACCTATCTCGTCTATGCACCATTGAGCGCCGGTGTGCAGTCCGTTTTATATGAAGGTACACCAACTTATCCCTCTCCGAGTAGATTATGGCAGATTGTAGAGAAATATAAAGTGAAATCCTTGATTCTTGCACCTACAACAATTAGGATGCTCATGACTTATGGAACAAAACCTATTGAACAATATGATCTATCGTCACTTAAAGTTATTAATTCTATTGGCGAACCTTTGAATGAATCAGCATGGGATTGGGTGCATAATCATATTGGTAACAAGCACGCAGCAATAGTCGACTCATGGTGGCAAACAGAAACCGGCGGTATTATGATTTCATCCTTCGCAGGCATAACGCCAAGTCAAAAATCATATTCCACTTTACCATTTTTTGGTATTGTACCTATTTTATTAAATGATTTTGGAGCAAAAATTAGAGAGTCAAATGTTAAAGGACACCTGTGTATTAAACAATCTTGGCCAGCTATCGTTAGAACCAATTATAGTGATCATGATCGCTTTAAGGAAACTTACTTCTCGAAATTTCCTAATTATTATTACGCGGGTGATGTTGCCATGAAGGACAAAAAGGGATTTTACAGAATATTGGGACGAGCTGATGAAGTATTGAATGTTAGTGGGCACCGCATCGGTAGTGCAGAATTAGAGAATACGATCGCATCCTGCGAAGCCGTAATTGAAACCGCCGTTGTATCTTTTCATGAAGATATTAAAGGTGAAGGAATTTATGCTTTTGTTGTTTTAAAGCCTAATTATAAGGATTATTTAGAAATTAGAAACCAGATTATAGACAAGGTAGCACAAGTAATTGGTAGCTTTGCTAAGCCCGATAAAATACAGTTTGTTGTGGGATTGCCTAAAACCAGAAGTGGCAAAATTATGCGTAGAATATTAAAAAAAATTGCAAATAATGATATTGAAAATATTGGGGAAACTTCTACCATCATTGATGCATCTGTAATTGATGATATTATTCGAAATAAACAATCTTAATAAAATTTATGGATGTTATTAAAGATTTGCAAAAACGATTAGATAAGATTGTGTTGCCTCGGCAATGGGACACTAAAAAACATCATCTTTACGACCCCATTAATTATGTTTTAGGTATTAAAGGGAAAAGATTACGCCCTGTTCTTTGTTTGCTATCTCATCAATTTTATAGTCCCCTTAATAAAAAAGCATTAGACGCCGCTTTGGCTATTGAATGGTTCCATAATTTTACGCTTATGCATGACGATATTATGGATCAGGCGACACTTAGACGAGGCTACCCATCAGTTAATGTACAATATGGGACAAACCAAACTTTGCTGAGTGGGGATGCACTATTAATAGAATGTTATCAATTGCTTGGGCAACGGGCTGGTGAAGAACTTCCTGAAATTTTAGCTTTGTTTAATAAAATGGCTCTTGATGTTTGTATCGGACAACAATTAGATATGGAATTTGAAAATAAAATGTTGGTTAGTATGCCCGATTATTTAGAGATGATAAAATTGAAAACAGGGGTTTTAATAGGTGCAAGTTTACAAATAGGTGCTCGTTTAGGCGGTGGTAATCCTATTGTTGCAAAAAAATTATATGAACTGGGCGTTGATGTAGGAGTCGCCTTTCAAATAGAAGATGATTTCCTAGATTGTTTTGGTTCGGCCGGTGTTTTTGGTAAAAAAATCGGGGGCGATATTCAACAGAATAAAAAGAATTTTTTGTGGATTTTGGCTTTACAAATAGCCCCCAAGGATATTAAAAATGAGTTGTTGTCTTGGTATCAAAAACCTTCTTCGGCAAAAAAAATTAATAAAATTCTTGCTATTTACCAACATCTTAATTTACCTTCGCTTGCAGAAAAACAGATACATGATTATTCGCAAAAAGCATTAAAAAAAATTATGAGCTTGTCGTTGACTCAGGAACAAAAAATTCCTTTGATTCATTTGGTTGAACAATTAATTCGTAGAAAAAAATAATTTTGCTCTTATCGCTATGAGCTTTTTTAGAAAAAAAACTATTGACCGCATTATCAAGGATAGCCACATTAAAGAAGCTAATAGCCCTCATTTAAAACGGTTACTTACTAAATGGGATTTAATGTTCTTTGGTATTGCTGCTATTGTGGGGGCCGGTAGTTTTACCGCTATTGGTCAGGCTTGCTTTTTTGGTGGACCCGGTGTTGTTTTTCTCTTTTTATTTTGTGCAGTTGCTTGTACTTTTTCTGCTTTATGTTATGCGGAGTTTGCATCGCGTATCCCTACGAGCGGTAGTGCTTATGTTTATGCTTATAGTAGTTTTGGTGAGCTGGCTGCTTGGGTTATTGGTTGGGCATTAATATCTGAATACGCTTTCGGTAATGTTTATATTGCTTATGCTTGGAGTAATTACTTTACCGGCATTTTAGATAATTTAGGAATTCATCTTCATTCTTATCTGACCTGTACCTACTTAGATGCACGCCATGCTTTTTTGAATAAAATTGCTTCGAATAATGACAGCTATAGGGCATGGCAAGAAGCACCACGCATTGGTAATTTGAGAATTATTTTTGATTTACCAGCAATGTTTATTAACACGGTTATCACCGCCCTTATATATTTTGGAATATCAAATTCTAAAAAGACCAGTAATGCAATGGTTTACTTAAAATTATTTATTATTCTTATAGCAGTTGTGGTTGGTGTTTTTTATATCAATCCTGCTAATTGGCATCCTATTTTACCTAATGGATTTGCCGGTGTGTTTAGAGGTGTTTCCGCTGTTTTTTTTGCATTTATTGGTTTTGATGCGGTTTCTACTTTGTCTGAAGAATGTAAGGACCCAACAAAAGATATGCCCTTTGGTATGCTGAGTTCGCTTTTTGTTTCTTCCGCTATTTATATTGTCATCGCTTTAGTTTTAACAGGTATGATTTCTTATACGCATTTGAATGTGGGCGATCCTTTGCAATTAGCATTCTCGAGTGTTCATTTATCTTCAATTTCTTTTATTACAGCAGTAGGTGCTGTAATTGCACTTACTTCGGTGATATTAGTTTATCAATTAGGGCAACCGCGTATTTGGCTTAGTATGAGTAGAGATGGACTTTTACCACCCCAGTTTAGTCGAATTAGTCAGCGATATGGTACCCCATCATTTTCAACCATCATGACTGGTTTATTGGTAGGTGTTGTTATTATTTTTGGTGGCGAAAGTTTTATTCTCGACTTTACAAGTATCGGCACGCTTTTTGCCTTTGCATTAGTTTGTACGGGTATTTTATTTATTCAACCAAGGGATAAGTCCCAATTATTAAGTAATGGAACTAAGCAATTTTCTATCCCATTTATTAATAGTCGTTATATTTTGTCTCCTGTCGTTTTTGTTGTGGTACTTGTTTTATCTATATGGGTAATTAATCCCCAAGGACAAACCTATTTTCAAGAATTGTTTACCAATCATTCTTCTTTGATTGATGGACAACATACTTATAGCTTTTTTAATAATGATTTTTTTGTAAAAAATACCGTTCGTGTATTTTGGATATTTACTTTGTTCATTTGTTTGCTTTCTTTTTTTAAAAAACTATCGCTCATCCCAATCTTAGGAATCATTAGTAATTTGTTTTTACTTTGTCAAATGTCTTCAATTAACTGGATTTTTTTTATTATCTGGTTTACTATTGGGCTTGTCATTTACTTACTTTATGGATATAAACATAGTAACTTAGCTAAGGGGTAGTAGGTTGTTTCTTCAATCAATATAAATCTGATCAAAATACTATGACGAAAAAGAGTCGGGTATTTATCTAAATTAACCACTCATTGAATCATAGACCCCCAAAAGTTGGTTTTGGCAAATATCCGAGTTGTAAAAAAATAAAATCTTATTTGTTTATTTAAAAATCATATAGCTTTGAAAAATTGCTAACGGATGTTTTGCAAACATCCCTATATGAAGAAAATTGGAAAAAAGGCTCTATGACGAAATGAGTGGATAAGTTAGTTACATTTTATATTTGATTACCGTTGAGGATATAGGTAAAACGCCCTCAGAGGAAGGGCGTTGCAAAACAAGGCAAACGAAGTGGCTATCGAAAATG
>JASGCP010000098.1:2785-8292 GCA_030053995.1 Phycisphaerales bacterium | reverse complement strand
TAAAGTCATCAAACTTCTAACATTTTACCCACCCTTTTCGTCATAGAGCCAAGAAGGAAAAATGACCTTGTAAAATATCAAATTGCAGTTTTAACAACCAATTTATTTCTACCCACTCAACTCGTCATAGAGCCATAATTTACCCCCAGAAAAATCAGGGCTATTGATCTTTTCTTTGAAATTTATTTTTGTCATCAATTGCATCCAGATTTATCAGGAGGACAAATAAATTTAATAACAAGGCTTTAGCTAAAATATTTCATCCACCCTTTTCGTCATAGCACCAACTATTTATTACCTTCGCCTCAAAACGCTACTATCTACTAAAAAATTACATGAAAGCAAATAGCAACAACTTACAATTAAAGTTAGAAAAGGTGGGTACAAATCCCATAATTATGGGAATCATTAATGTTACCCCTGATTCTTTTTATGCACCCAGTAGAATGCCCATGGCCGATAGTGCGCGTCATCAAATAGATGTCATGCTTCAAGAAAATGTGGATATTATTGATATAGGCGGACAAAGCACGAGACCCACAAGCCAACTACTTAGTTGCGACACAGAAAAGAAAAGGCTACTGCCTTTATTTGAACTCATTGCTAAGAACTACCCCCAATTGCTGTGGTCAATAGATACTTTTTACGCCGATATTGCTATCGAAGCTATTGCACACGGTGCTTCGATCGTTAATGATGTTAGTGCCGGTGGTATCGATGATCAGCTTTTATCAACTGTAGCACAAGCCAATGTTTATTATGTCATCATGCACAATAAAAAAAAACTGCTCAATACGGTAGTTGATGCTACGGCTGCCGTCCCTTCAAACTATGCCTCGACTGTATTGCATGAATTACAAGAACGCATAGCAGCATGTCATCAGCTTGGTATAGCCAAAATAATTATCGACTTAGGTTTTGGATTCAATAAAAACAACAAACAAAATTTCTGCTTACTCAAAAATTTACAGCTTTTTAAACAATTAAACTGCCCCATACTCGTTGGACTATCGCGTAAAAGATTAGTTTATGAAACCCTAAAAATAACTATTGAAGAGTCCCTGCCTGCAACAAGTGCCCTTCATTTGTATGCTTTGCAACAAGGGGCTAACATATTGCGCGTACATGATGTACAAGCTGCCAAAAATTGTGTAACACTTTGGGAGGAATTAAAAAGTATGAATTGATAAGGAACAGTGCGGGGGCATCAATACCAAAACCGCTATTTCTTAACGAGCATTGAACAAATGTAGCACCACCCATGCATGATGTCTCTGCATTTTTTGCTATGAGCGCGTTTACGAAAAATGTTTTGTAGAAACTGCATAATGGTGCCAATCGCAATCAGGTCCTTATTGCTATAATGAAGGTACTTGTGGCGGTAATGCTTAATTTTTTACTGTACACACAAATACTATTAAAAAGTTATTGTAACATAAAAAGACTTCTTAAAAAGTACCACAATGAAAATACTTTGTATTGTGGTACTTTTTTTATGCCACTAAGTCATTAAAATTCATGGCATCTGCAACCATTGTTTTTCTACTTCGATAAAATTTACATTTTGATATAAGTGTAAGTAGCTGGGGTAAATATTTTTTTTTAATTATATATTTTTTTAATTAAAAAATATGTAGTAAACTGCATCATTCTTAATTAAAAATTTTTTATAAAAATGAAACAAAATTACAAAAATGTGGGTACTGTGTTAGAAAGAGTAGAATTAAAAAAAATGAAAGGTGGGGTTCCTCTTCCAGGGTACGATCAGTGTGCTAATTTACCCGTTCAATGTAAATCTGGTAATTGTGATGCTTTTATTACTCTTTGTGTTGGCATGGGGTATATTTTTTGCGATGCCTATTCAAATATATTTGGCTGTATTCCCGGATAGGACTTAATTAAGCAAATAGGACATCAAAAAAACCAATAATGCAATTCATTGTGTTATTGGTTTTTTTATGCCTTCCAAACAGCCAAAAAACTATTATTATTTTTATGTTCAATATAGCATTTTGAATTGCTATTTAAACCTTAACTTTGCCTTTCTTTACATTGAAAAAGCAAGATAATATGGACAAAAAAAAGAAGGGTCCCCAATGTTCTTTTTGTGGTAAAACGGATAAAGAAGTTCGTTTTTTGCTCAAGGGCGATAAAGCGTTTATATGTGATTTGTGTATTCTTGAATCTTCCCGTGCCGTTGCCGACATGGGTGGCATACCGCATCCAGAAGATATGCCTCGCCGACAAAGTAATCCGGTTGCTCAGCCGCCAGCCGTTCCCTTTACTATTAAAACCCCTAAAGAAATAAAAGAATTTTTAGACCAGTATGTTATTGGGCAGGATGTGGCTAAAAAGATTCTATCCGTAGCGGTATATAATCATTATAAAAGAATTACTAATCAAGTAGTCAATTTAGATGATGTAGAGATTGAAAAAAGTAATATTATCTTAATTGGCGAAACGGGGACGGGTAAAACATTATTAGCCAAAACAATCGCTAAATTATTACATGTTCCTTTTGCAATAGCTGACGCTACGGTTTTTACAGAAGCCGGTTATGTAGGCGAAGATGTTGAAAGTATCATCACCCGTTTATTGCAAAACTGCAACTATAATGTTGCGGATGCTGAAAAGGGCATCGTTTTTGTAGATGAGATCGATAAAATAGCCCGGAAAAGTGAAAACCAAAGTATTACAAGGGATGTCAGCGGGGAAGGTGTACAGCAAAGTTTATTAAAATTATTTGAAGGATCTGAAATATTAGTACCTCCTCAAGGCGGTAGAAAACACCCCGAGCAAAAAATGATTAAAGTAGATACTAAAAATATTCTATTTATCTGTGGCGGTTCTTTTGACGGATTAGCGAATATGATTTCGCGTCGCATGAATACCCACGCTATTGGATTTAATGTTAACCAACAAGAGCAAGAAGATAAAAAAAATAATATTTTGCAATATGCTTCGGCACAAGACTTAAAAAGATTCGGGTTGATTCCAGAATTGCTTGGTCGCTTACCAATCATATCTTCCTTATCGCCCTTAGATGCCCCCATGTTAAAATCAATTTTATTAACGCCTAAAAATTCCCTCATCAAACAATACTCGAAACTGTTTGAATTAGAGCATATAAAATTAACCGTTGAAGAGACGGTGTTAGATTTTATTGTAGAAAAAGCACTGGAATATAAATTAGGTGCACGGGGTTTAAGAAGCATGTGTGAATCGATATTAACTGAAGCTATGTATGATACACCCGGCACCAAGGTTAAGCATGTAACCATCAATTTAAGCTATGCTCAGAATATTTTTAACAAACATGCACATACCTTAACAAATTATACTTATTCATAAACATTAATTGCTTTATCGCACATTTTTTATATGGCAGACCAACGAACAGAAATAAGTGCATTAGGCGAGTTTGGGTTAATTGATTATTTAACCAAAAATATTGAAATCCTTAATCCTTCTACAGTTTTGGGAGTCGGCGATGACGCCGCCGTAGTTGATCACGCCGGTATGCAAACAGTTTTGTCAACCGATATGCTCGTAGAAGGCATCCATTTTGATTTAGCCTATTCACCACTTAAATATTTAGGATATAAAGCCGTATCGGTTAACCTAAGTGATATTTATGCAATGAATGCTACGCCAACACAAATTCTTTTATCAATTGCCTGTAGTAATCGATTTAGTGTTGAAGCCTTACATGATTTTTATGAAGGTGTTTATCTTGCCTGTGAACAATACCAAGTGGACTTAGTCGGCGGCGATACAGCAGCATCGCAAAAAGGATTAATTATATCTGTAACAGCAGCTGGACAAGTTGCACCCGATAAATTTGTTACCCGCACTGGTGCTCAGGTAAATGATTTAATTTGTGTATCAGGGGAACTCGGAAATGCTTACCTTGGTCTCTTACTCTTAGAAAGAGAAAAGAAAATATGGATCGAAACACCCAGTGTACAGCCCGACTTTGAACAGTCAAAATGGGCAATAGAAAAATTACTCAAGCCAACAGCTCGACAAGATGTCATTGAATGGCTGGCAACACAAAAAATTATACCTACAGCCATGATTGATATTAGCGATGGGCTGAGTAGCGAAATATTGCATATAGCAAAACAAAGTAAAAAAGGAATCCGGTTATATGAAGATAAATTACCGTTTCATGCCCAAGCTGACGAATTAGCCGGAAAATTTAACTTAAATCCTACAACCGTTGCTATGAATGGCGGCGAAGACTATGAACTACTATTCACCATACCGCAGAAGGATTTTCAAAAAATTGCAGAATCAAAGTTAGTATCAGTAATCGGGTTTGTTACCGATCAAGAAAAAGGTAATAAATTAATAACAACGGCAGGGCAAGAAGTCCCCATCACAGCACAAGGCTGGCAAAACTTTGGATAGTTGCTCAAAATACTATACTACAAAAAATATTAGTACAAAAAGTGCCCCTACCACGAACACAATCAATAAAATTAATAATCCCAAAAAAAATAATAACTTTGCATCCTTTATTCATTGTAGATAATTAGGATCCTTAGCTTAGTTGGTAGAGCATCTGACTCTTAATCAGAGGGTCGTCGGTTCGAATCCGACAGGATCCACAAAAAAATTAATCAATAATAAAAAGGGATATTTAATCTGTTTCTATTTCAAGTGTGCAATTTTTATACCAAATCTTTAGCTGGTAATGCTGTTTATATTGCTCCAATAGATTTTAATTGGCTGATATACATTCTTCAAGTATTCTATCAATTTTATTTCTTAGATGATAATTTGTTGTTTTAAAAAAATTGCCTAATTCTTTTGCAAATATACGGGCAATTCGATTGTTAAAAATAGAAGCAACGGAGCGATCTCATCGACCACTAAGAAAATAAATCATTTCTAAGTTTACCTATAAAATATCCAATCGCAAATCCTCGCTCCATGAAGGCGAAATGTAATGCTTCCTCTTTTTATTCCTTGCTTTTTTTAAGGATGTTTTTAAGGATGTTTTTTTAGAATACCTCGTACCAAAAAACGACATTAGGGATATAATAAATGGTGGTTTAGCATATTTTTTCATAAATGTTGATTTTTTAATTTTTAATATAATAAGAAACACCTGTGTATATTATTAGACCAAATAATATTATAGAGGTTAAAAAAATGTAGATAATTTTGTATTCATAGAATTATTACATCGAACTAAATTCAAAAGGTTCTATGACGAAAAGGTCGTAACTTGGCTCAATTTCATATTGATTATCTTGAAAATTGATAATTTGTTGTCCCCGCCTGGCACTTTAGCGGGGAATGTGCTAATGATTAATTCAGGTAGCTACTACCATAATAATCCGTGTAATCCGTGATTCAGACAAAAATAAATCGAAAATTGAAAGTTGAAAATTGATAATTTGTTGTCCCCGCCTGGCACTTTAGCGGGGAATGTGCTAATGATTAATTCAGGTAGCTACTACCATAATAATCCGTGTAATCCGTGATTCAGACAAAAA
>JASGCP010000098.1:0-2685 GCA_030053995.1 Phycisphaerales bacterium | reverse complement strand
AGGTAGCTACTACCATAATAATCCGTGTAATCCGTGATTCAGACAAAAACAAATCATTTCTAAGTTTACCTATAAAATATCTAAACGCAAATTTTCACTCCATGAAGGCGAAATGTAATGCTTCCTCTTTTTATTCCTTACTTTTTTTAAAGATTTTTTTTTAGAATGCTCCGTACCCAACACAGACATTAATAAGGACATAACAAACCGTAGTTTAGCATAATTTTTCATAAATGCTGATTTTTTAATTTTTGATATAAAAAGAAACCCCTTGTGTATCTTAGACCAAATAATATTATAGAGGTTAAAAAAATGTAGATAGTTTTGTATTCATAGAATTATCTTATCGAACTAAAGTTAAAAAAATAGGATAGCGGGTAGTACATTTTTTAATATTTAAAGATGAATAGAAAGACCTTGAATTATTAAAAACATACTGTTTTTTAATAAACAATCATTCTTCAACAATAAATTTTTAAACCAAAATAAACTACCTTTGCATACTAAAAAAAGTAGGGCATTATTGCAGAGTTATTTTTTATTACTTATGAAAACGAACCCAACCAATGACACCAGAAAATAAATATTGTTCTTCATTTGTAGAATATAAAAGACTCGCTACACGGTCCGTTAAAATCGGCGAATTATTTTTGGGTAGCGACCACCCTATTCGTATCCAAACAATGACCACCACCAATACAAACGATGTACAAGCAACGGTGGCTCAAGCTATTCGTTGTATCGAAGCAGGGGCAGAGCTTATTCGAATCACAGCACCTTCACAAAATGAAGCACATAATTTGTTGCTTATTAAAAATGAACTAAGAAAGCAAGGGTATAAAACGCCCTTGGTGGCTGATATTCATTTTACCCCCAGTGCCGCTGAAATAGCCGCACGAATTGTAGAAAAAGTTAGAATAAACCCCGGCAATTTTGTAGATAAAAAGAAATTTCAAACATTACAATATACAGACACCGAATATCAAAGTGAATTGAGTAGAATTAGAGAACGATTTGTTCCGCTCATTCATATTTGTAAAGAATATGGCACGGCACTAAGAATTGGTGCTAATCATGGTTCATTAAGCGACCGCATCATGAGTCGCTACGGTGATACCCCCATGGGCATGGTGGAAAGTGCCATGGAGTTTATGCGTATTGCTCGAGACGAAAATTTTCATCAACTCGTGCTCAGCATGAAATCTAGTAACCCACAAGTTATGGTACAGGCTTACCGCCTACTCGTGCAAACAATGATGGCAGAATGGCATGAATGTTATCCCTTACATTTAGGCGTTACAGAAGCAGGTGACGGCGAAGATGGACGTATTAAAAGTGCCATGGGTATCGGTGCTTTACTGGAAGAAGGTATCGGCGACACCATACGCGTTTCGCTTACTGAAGAACCAGAATTTGAAATCCCTGTTTGTAAACAGCTTATTCAACGATTGCCTCTACATAAGCAAAATCTAGATATCCCAGAAGTACAAAAACTATTTTATAGCCCTTATGCTTATAAAAAAAGAGAAACAATAGAAGTTAATGGTATTGGAAAGGATCAAGTACCCATAGTGATATCAGATTTGTCAAATAAACCAATTATTACTACTGACGATTTTGCAGACATCGGCTACCATTATCTTGAAAGTACTGATAAATGGGAATCTAAAGACATGGCTACTGATTTTATTTTTGTTAAAGAAACTTTAAAAACCGTTAACCCACCACAGCACCTGAAATTTATAGTTCCTTTATCAAATTATAATCTCTATCAATTAGAAAAAAATAAAAGCTATTACCCTATACTCACCATAGACCAACTTAATAATTTTATCTTTAATGAAAAAAACAACGCCCCTTTCGTTGAAATAAGTAGTGCACCTGTTAATTATACAAATCTTATTGCATTAATTAAAAAATTTAAGAATACCCCATTGGTGTGGGTCTTGACAATATCTAATCATCAGGATTTACTGTGGGGTAGAAGATTGTGTATGACACTCTTAGAAGAAAAAATACAGCAACCATTTATTGTTAAGTTAACCGGTCAGGCTCAAAATTGGGACGACTTACTGATTGATAGTGCCGTGCAAGCAGCCTTGTTTCTTTTAGAGGGCTGGGGCAATGGGCTATGGATTAACCCAAACAAATCTTTTTTAAACTTAACCCATGCTCGTTCGTATCGCTTATATGAAGATAACGCATCAATTAATGCCTTTGTTAATTTTATTTCTTTTGCAATTTTACAAGCGGCTCGCGTGCGTATTACAAAGACCGAATATATATCCTGCCCTAGCTGTGGTAGAACTTTATTTAATTTGCAAGAAGTTACCACACAGATTCGTCAAGCTACCAATCATTTAAAAGGATTGAAAATTGCTATCATGGGATGTATTGTTAATGGTCCTGGTGAAATGGCAGACGCTGATTTTGGATATGTTGGTAGTGGTAACAATAAAATATCTTTGTACAAAGGCAAAGAAATTGTTAAGAAAAATATTAATAGTGCGGTTGCTCTTTCTGAACTAATTGCTCTTCTGAAAGAAAGCGGTGTTTGGATAGATAAAGAAAATTAAGGCTCTATGACGAAATGAGTGGGTAAATTAGTTACATTTTATATTTGATTACCATTGAGGATATAGGCAAAATGCCCTCAGAGGAAGGGCGTTGCAAAACAAGGCGAAC
>JASGCP010000097.1 GCA_030053995.1 Phycisphaerales bacterium | reverse complement strand
ATTTTTAAAGTCATCAAACTTCTAACATTTTACCCACCCTTTTCGTCATAGAACCATTTTTTATCCCTTGTTATTCCAGCAATCAACAATGCTTTCAATCGCTTCAATTGGCTGATTTGTATGCCATACAGCCCCCAATACCGCTACACCGTCAAAGCCATACTTTTTAACAGTTGGTATTCCAAAAATATCAATACCACCCAGAGCAATTAAATTATAGTTTCGAGGCAGATTGCCTGCATCCAAAAGTGATTTACCAGCTATATAACCCTGTTTAGAGATACTATCAAAAACGGGGCTGATAAAAGCATAATTATATTTAACAGTTAGCTGATTAATTTGATATAGCTCTTCTATTTTATGCGTAGAAACAGATAGTGGATGAATGTTCGCCCATTCTTCTTCATTACCGTTAGATAATCCTACATGCAAACCCAGCTTATACTTTCTCGCCAAACCCAGTTGGTGATGTACTGAAATTTTAGCATAACAATTTTCAGGTAATCTCGTAATATATTCATCTATCTCATATACTGTTTTATGCGGTTTGCGAATATGCACTCTACTAATATGCGTATTTAAGAGTATATGAGACAATAAATTTATTTCATTAGGGATATCAACTTCGGGGGTAATTAAAACAATCATAGATATATCTTACTACCCTGCTCTACAAATTCTTTTGCTTTAGATTTAAGCCCTTCCTCAACATCTGTATTTTTTACTATTTCAGCTTGCGGGTGCTCTTCTGCAAATTTTCTAACCTCTTGTGTAATTTTCATAGAACAAAAATGAGGACCACACATAGAACAAAAGTGAGCAAGTTTAGCACCTTCTGCGGGAAGTGTAGCATCATGAAATGATTTAGCCGTTTCAGGGTCTAAAGATAAATTAAATTGATCCTCCCATCTAAATTCAAATCGTGCTTTACTAATAGCATTATCGTGATATTGTGCACCGGGATGCCCTTTTGCAAGATCACTCGCATGAGCAGCAATTTTATAAGTTATAACACCTGTTTTCACATCTTCTTTATTGGGTAGTCCCAAGTGTTCTTTAGGTGTAACATAACACAACAAAGCCGTTCCAAACCAGCCAATCATAGCCGCACCAATAGCTGATGTTATATGGTCGTAACCTGGTGCAATATCGGTAGTTAGCGGTCCCAATGTATAAAAGGGTGCCTCTTTACAACAAGCCAATTGTTTGTCAACATTCACCTTAATCATCTGCATAGGGATATGACCGGGTCCTTCAATCATAACTTGACAATCATGCTTCCATGCAATATCAGTCAATTCCCCCAGCGTTTCTAATTCAGCAAATTGAGCCTGATCATTAGCATCTGCAATAGAGCCAGGTCTTAACCCATCACCAAGTGAAAAAGAAACATCATATTGTTTCATTATTTCACAAATCTCTTCAAAATGTGTATAAAGAAAATTTTCTTTATGGTGTGCTAGACACCATTTAGCAATAATTGATCCCCCACGCGATACGATTCCGGTAACCCTTTTTGCCGTTAGCGGTATATATCTTAATAAAACACCTGCATGAATAGTAAAATAATCAACCCCCTGCTCTGCTTGTTCAATCAAGGTATCTCTAAAAATAGGCCAGCTGAGAGCCGTAGCATCCCCCTTCACTTTTTCTAATGCTTGATAAATGGGAACAGTACCGATGGGAACGGGTGAATTTCTTAATATCCACTCTCTTGTTTCGTGAATATTTTTACCGGTTGATAAATCCATCACGGTATCAGCACCCCAGTGTGTAGCCCAAACCATTTTCTCTACCTCCTCATCAATAGTGGACAAAATAGCCGAGTTACCAATATTCGCATTTATTTTTGTAAGAAAATTTCTTCCAATAATCATCGGTTCGGATTCAGGATGATTAATATTAGCAGGAATAATGGCTCTACCTAAAGCCACTTCTTGTCGTACAAATTCAGGGGTAATTAATATCTGATGCTTATGAGCTCCAAAATTTTCACCTGGATGTTGTGATGATAATACATTTGCTTTATCCAATAGTTCTGTCCTACCAAGATTTTCTCTAAGGGCAATATATTCCATTTCAGGCGTAATAATACCCTTTTTAGCATAGTGCATTTGTGTAACACATCTTCCATGTAATGCCCGCAACGGTTTTTTTAAATTAGGAAATTGTATATTCTTAATTTCCTGAGCTGATAGCCTCATGCGCCCATATTCAGAGCTTAGTTCAGGGAGTATTTCTGTATCCTGTCGATCCTTAATCCACTTTTCTCTAAGTGGTGTGATACCTTTTCTGATATCAATTGTACAATCCGGATCAGTAAAAGGACCGCTCGTATCATAAATTTTTACTGGTTCATTCTTCTCAACTTTGTTATGAAGGGTATCTTTTGTATCAGCGAGTGCTACTTCGCGCATAGCAACAGAAACAGTTTGTGTACCATTGGCAACCCATACCTTTTTAGACTGAGGGAATTTTTTTTGTGTTATCGTTGTCTTTACATTGCGATCATTCATACCATTAAAATTTAATTAAAAAAAAGCACGATTATACTCGTGGGGAAAATATAGATGAGTACATGAAAAATAATTATCCACCCTGCGAAGCTACTAAGATTTGAATAGTATCCCTATCGGACAGATACACTTCATGCCATTTTTTTTGCGTTACAACTGAATTATTAATTACCACGGCTATCCCATTTTGAGAGGCAATACCCTGTAATGATAAAAAATCAGATAACAATGTAGCATCACACAGTTCAACTTCTTTGCTATTAAAAAATACTTTCATACTGTAAATATAAAAAACAACAAACCCACCAAAACCACATTACTATAAAACACGACAAAGACGATATATTCTACATCTTATTGGGCAAAGGTATTAAATAATAAGCTCCAAAATACATTATTGCTCAAAAAAAGCTATACTACTACCCATCCATGTTTTATTTTTATTAAAAGCTACACCCATCATAGCACCTCGACTAAGTCTCGCTATAGAACTAATCGGAACCAACTGTGATGCATTTTCTGTTTTAGTGTAAATTATTCTAATTTCAACTTTCGTAGCACCCTCGGGAGTTTTTATAATTGGTGCATATTCTACTTTTTTTTGTAAAATCCAATCATGCTTGTTAGGAATATTATCGATATC
The DNA here is from genome assembly GCA_030053995.1 of Phycisphaerales bacterium. Lineage (GTDB taxonomy): Bacteria > Bacteroidota > Bacteroidia > Chitinophagales > Chitinophagaceae > JASGCP01. Next base: position 5,323 of record JASGCP010000097.1, on the reverse strand, counting down.
TTTCTTAGATATATCTAATTGTACCCCATGCCCGGCAAAAGAAAAAAGAGGTTTTAGAACATAATTTGATATATCTGATAAACAATGAGCAGGTGCTTCATCCAAGAAATAGCTATGCGGTATATAGGGGTGGGTTAAGAAAGGCAAGGTATATTTACTGAGTTTAAAAAACCAATTAGGGTGAGCAAACCAAGATATATCGAGGTCATCAAAAAGAACATCACCTTTTTTTATAATATTCTCTTCTTGTTGCAACAATTCATCAAAAATTAATCGGTTATAAATTCTTTTGATGCGACATTCTTTGCCCGCACTATTTCGATAATAAAGTGTATGACCGCGTTTGTACATATCGGTAATACAGACCGATTGGATGCCTAAATAACGCTCAGTATATAAAAAATCAATACTCGTTTTCTGCTCGGCAGGTTTAAAATCTAAAAGAACAACATCATTGGGGTCTTCATCAGCAATGATTATTTTTCGCAGTAAATCAATCAAGGTTTTACTATTATACCCACTTAAATAACTTTCTACCGTTTGTGGCAGTTCGAATATTTTTTTATAAGCTTCCGACTGTGCTATCTGAAAACAAAGTAGCGTAGGAAATCCTTGTAACTCTATCAATTGTGGTACAATCTGCCCCTTGTCATCATAAACCAATCCCCAATCAATGCATAACACATCAGGTACACTATTTTCAGAAGGCACATTCATTTTAGGGGGAATCGCTTGTTGCAAAGCATTTACAAGCCTATCTGTTTGTATCGTTTCAATAATATATTGCCCGCCCGCTAATATCTTCTCTTTAAGAGCTCGGTCAATAAAAACGGGTGTCTCAGCTACATGAAAATCAATTTGTTTTACATAATCAAGCTGCAGTTGCTGAAGGAAACTAAGATATTGGCGATCAGAAAAATTTTCATTAAACCTTGATCTTAAAGAAGATATCATATACAAAGCGTTGAATAAATAATTTATGTTATGCGATTCTTTACTGAAGTTCTTCGTATCATAATATGCTTGTAGGCTTCTGTTAAAAAATTAGGGATAATATGCTTCTGGGTAAAACTAATTGTATTTTTATCTTTAAGCAATAACAACATATTTTTCCATTTTTTCTCCCCATGTTCTTGGATAACTTTTATTCTTATTTTATTAGAATCTAAATAATTGTGCATACCCATAGCATCTGCTTCAGGGTGAAATTGGGTACCAACAAAATATTTATTAAAACGAATAGCCATGATAGCTTGTGGATAAGGCACATGGGGGCGCTCCTTCTCAATAGCCAAAATATGTGCACCCATTTTTTTTATAATGTCAGCATTAGGCTGAATAATTTGATAATTGCGATTATCAACAACATAAAAAGACGGCATGGACAGGGATTTAAAAATAATTTCATCCTTTCCGGACTGAGAAGTATGGACTAAAAAAATACCAAAAGATGTAGATACCCTTTTACATACTTTCGCTATTTTATAATGGCGACAAGCTATTTGAAAACTATGGCAAATAAAGAATACATATTTCGGAATATTGTTATGATGCTTATTCCAATTTTCTACGGAATCTAACCATTGAATATATTTTTTATCCCATTCTTTTGAAGAGGATGCGGTAGGTGATCCTGGGCCACCGGTAGAGATATAAACATCAAAACTTAAATCAGGGACTTCCAATAATTGACGAACATTAAAGACTTCATAGTCAACAACCATGTGATGTGCTTTTCCCCACTCCATAACAATCTGTTGCAAGCACCGCATACCTTGATTTTTATGACCATTATATAAATCAAGAATAGCAATTTTTATAGTAGGCATGAGTACTGAAGGCGAAGCTACATTGATCATTTTTTTATATTATAACATTAAATATAATATGGTTTTGCTATTAATTTACTAAATTCTTTAGTGCGATACCCGCTAAGATAGGAATAACTTTAATAAATTTTAATAGACTGAATAACCGGACTCTTGAGTAACTCATTTATTTTATTTTGAATATCATTTTTTAATCGTAATAGTTCATCTTTAGTTGGTCCATCATTAGTTTTTATAATTAATACATGATTATGAAGACGCATACTGGTAACATGCATCAAAATAATCTGTGGTAAAATACCAACCCATATTTGTCGAATACGCACAGTCAATAGCCCGTCCTGGAAAGAGGGGGTTGTTTTTTTATCAATCATTTTTTGCATTGCTTGCATTAAAGTAACCCGTGGCATATTCGTAAATGCTATTTTTATTTTTTCTAAGTTAATGCTATTAATTGTATAGAAGCATTATTTTTTTGAAAGTTTGTTGTCAATCGCTGGGCATCTGTATCCGTAATAAAGAATTGTCCGGTGCTTTGCTGACCAATCCAGTTAATAAGATACTGGCTCCTTTCCGGATCTAACTTTTCAAACAAATCATCTAAAAGACAAATCGGGGGAAAAGTATGATGCTCTTTTAAAACAATCCATTCGGATAGTTTACAAGCGAATAATAATGTTTTCTTTTGACCCTGTGACGCAAATGTTCGAGATGGTAACCCATTAGTCATAAACTCTAAATCATCTTTATGGATACCTACTTGCGTACGCATCGAACTTCTATCGCGTAAGTAGTTACTATCAATCAATTGTTTAAAATCTTGTTCATGCAATTGACTTTTATAAGTAATCGATACTGGTTCTTGATCATTTTGTAAAAGTTGATACTGAGCGATAATGGTTGGTATCAACTGTTGTAAAAAAACACATCTTTTTTGAAAGATGATTTGCCCATGCCTTATTAATTCATTGGAATAAGCATCTAAAATATCCTTATCTTCCCTCTGATACATCTTCATTTCTTGAAGAAGCAGATTCCTACTTTTTAAAGCTTGTTGATAGCACATGAGATGTTCTAAGTATTCGGGGCTAATCTGTGCGATAAGCATATCAATGAATTTACGCCGCATTTCCCCGCCACCATTAATAAGATCTAAATCATCAGGGGCAATCATCACGCACGGTATTTTGCCAATGTGCTGAGCATATTTTTTGTAAAGTGCCCCTTGGTAATACAACTCTTTCTTTTCATTACGAAAAATTAAAGTTGTATTAATCGATTGATTATTAATAAGATAATTACCCTCAATACGAACACCCTGTAGCCCTTTATGCGTAAGTTGATTATCGGTATGTTTAAAATAGCTTTTTGTAAAGGATAGTATATAAATAGCATCTAACAAATTAGTTTTGCCAATACCATTTTTGCCCGTAATACAAACAACAGGACTATCAAAGTGATAGCTTTGAGCTTCTTTGTAATTTTTAAATTGAAAAAGAGATAAAGATTGTAAAAATGCCACGGCTCAATAATATTATTGCAAAGGTACATTTTTGAAGATAAATTCATTCGTTTATAAAAAAACTGCACTGTCTTGAAGACAGTGCAGTTTTAACAAAATTATAAGTCCTTCTTGAGATAGTATGTTGCATAACGATTGCATAATTATACTTATTTGCAAAGGCTTCTATCTCTGTAGAATAGGGTGGCTAAAAAATGTATCAAATTTTAGTTTCGTTACCCACACATTTCATCATAAGCTCTTAATTTACAACTAAAAGTCCCATATACTGTTGCAGAAGTTCAGGTATCCCCATCGGTGTTGATGAAGTCTATAGATATACTTTGGTTTCTATCTAATGCCCCATTCGTATTAAAAAAGACATCCTATTTTATCCGATTGAAATAAAATATAAAACAACAGCACAAGAATTATCAGCTTCATTTTTTACGAAGATATGCTTGTAATTTTCGGAAAATATGAGGCACAAAATATTGGTTGCTATGATTTTTGAAAAGATGTTAAAATATTTGAGACGGTATTTAAACAGATAAAAAGAAGTATTATATTATTCTTCTTAAAATTATCGGCTTGGTCAAAAATGTCGTAGCGACAATTACGAGGCTATTGGTTATCATTACCACTTAAACTTTGCCATTTTTGCTTATCGCTATTTGATCCGACATTGTCACCCAATGCTTGTTTAACGATTGCCCTTGTAAAATAAGCTTTAGCATTGTCAGGATTTATTTCAATAGCCTTATTACAATCATCTAATGCCTTGTCATAATCATGCAAGTTATATTTTACCAATCCCCTACCCGCATAAGCATTATCATCGGTAGTATCTAATTCTATTGCATGATTTAAATCGTTAAGAGCTAGAATATTATTGTTCAAGATGATTTGCACCATTCCTCTGCAAACATATGCTTTTGCATAATTAGGATTAATATCTATTGCTTTTGTATAATCTTCAAGTGCACCGTCGTTGTCATTCAAATCGAATTTTGATTGTGCTCTATAAAAATATACAATTGCACTACTACTACTGTTAGGGTCTAATGCTATTAATTCATTAAAATCTGCAAGAGCTCCCTTGTCGTCATGTAAAATCCATTTTGCATATCCATTGCCAAAATACGCTTGTTTATCATTCGGGTCGAGTTCAACTGCTTTAGTAAGATTTTCAACCGCAGCTGTGTAATCTTTTAATGTTATTTTAACCGCACCGATACCGGCGTAAGATTTTTCTTCATCTGGGTTTAATGATATTGCTTTGGAATAATCGGCAAAAGCACCGTTGAGGTCATCTAAAGCGTATTTTGCATCACCTCTATAAGTATATGAACTTGCATCAACAGGATCCAATTCAATAGCTTTTGAATAATCTTCAACCGCCCCACTATAATCATGTAATTGATATTTTGCAAGTCCTCGATCATAATAAGCTTCAGGATGATGGGGATTAAGTGTAATTGAGTGCGTATAATCCTCAAGTGCACCTCTGTAGTCTTCGAGTTTATATTTAGCTATGCCACTATTCAAATATTCTTCGGCCGTTTGACTTATTGCTAAGCAATGTAATACAATAAAAAACAGTAAAAAGAATAACAACTTTTTCATAAGCTAAGTTTTATTAAAATTTTGAACGCTGAATGGTGCCAACAGGTTTTTAAGGCTTTTTTGCAAATTTACTACATTATGATTATTATATTTTTAAAGAGAGAAAGAATATGCACGAACAAGTTTGTAAGACAATTAAAAAATATTTTGATTAAAAAAAATAGCTTTGCTGAATTAATAACTCAATTTTTTCAAACTTTACGATTATAAGAAAAATTGGGCTAAATCATTTTTTGAGGTGCTAAGAGAAGTAGAAATTAACGGGCTCTATGACGAAAAGGGTGGGTAAAATGTTAGAAGTTTGATGACTTAAAAAATGATAATTTGATATTTTATAAGGTCATTTTTCTTTCTTTTGTCTTGATAC
>JASGCP010000096.1 GCA_030053995.1 Phycisphaerales bacterium | reverse complement strand
TTACTTTAAAATTTACATTTTACAGGCTTACGCCCCACAAAATAAACTTGACCCCTTAACTATTTGTATTACAAAAAACTTGGGTTAATAACTGCAAACTCTATTATTTCTGTACAACGGTATAAGAGATGATCAGCAGAAATTGCCCTTAATCTACAAGGATTTAAAGACCTTGCAGGTTAAGATATTATCAGACTATTTTATCATTTAGACCGTGTGCCAATAGTGGTGTCTAAGGTATTATCAATTGTTAGCGTATCGGCTGAAAGCTGTGTGTTGCTATTAGTATCAATACTGTTATCAGCTGAAAGACCATTTGCTATTTTATAATTAGCACCACCCCATAAACTTGTGTTATCAATGTTTGAAACACCAGCATATATAACTAATCCTATTAACATAGCCGCTATAGAGTACAATACTACTCTTATATTTTTCTTTAGTCTTATTATTTTTGCCCTTCTATGGTTTTTTACTTCAAAACTAACAATTGTTTTTTCGGTATTAAAATACTGATTTTCAGGGATATTAAATATATCCTTATTGTAATTATTTTCTATTAAAAATTCTGCCTTATCCAATTCTTTTAATTCAACTTGAACATCAAGTTTGTTTATAATTCGACTATGTAAATCAGAAAAATAACCATGAGGTGTGGCATAAGTGTACACACCTTGTTTAATCCCAATCAATGTCGGTGCAATACTTTTAACTTCATCTTCTACGGCTACATGCAATTGCAAACGATTCTTAAAATCGGTATTAAAGTAATACGGCGGTGTTTCAAATATTTCTTTAGCATTTGAACCTTGCAATATGTCAAATAAAAAGGCCGAAGTACTTTTTAGCTCTAATTCAATATCTTTTGTGTCCTGAACATGCTCATTTGCGGTAATCTTAATTTTATTCATTAAATTATGAGTAAAAGAATCAAAATAAGATTCAGTCAAACCATTAGAAAATATATTGCTGGATCCGGCTTTTGACCCTTCGTACAAACTATCAACGGACTCACCTTGTAGCTTATCAAGAATTAAAACCGTTAAATTATCGAAATATTCATTAGGAACCTTATAAGGAATAGGGTTTCTAAAAAGCATTCTCAAATTTGGAAACGGAATCAGTTCAGGTAGAATTGTTGATTCCTGATTCGGATCATTAGAATTAATATGTGTGTTCATAAAATAAATTTGCTCTGTTAACAAAATAGTAAACTAAACCTACATCATAGATTTAATTTCATCTTCAATTTTCTTAAGAGCAAGATGATAGTTAGTCTTTAAAGCCCCCTCTTTAACATTCAGTATTTTTTCCATTTCTTTGTACGATAGTTCCTCAAAATAACGCATGTTAAAAACGAGTTTCTTTTGTGGTGATAACTTCTGTATAGCTACATGTAATTTCCACTCAACCTTGCTATAGTCAAAGTTTTCATCAGACTGGACCTTTTCTATTAATTTCCTTGAAGTGACACCGTCTGTTTCCTCATCATTAACATCACTGTCCAAAGAAATAACACCGTGTTTTTTTTTCTTATCCAAGAAATTCAAACTTTCGTTAGTTGCAATGCGATACAACCATGTATAGAGTTTTGAATCTCCTTTAAAAGACGGTAAGCTGTTCCATATCTTAATGAACACATTTTGTAGAATATCATCAGTGTCATAATGAGACACAACCATTCTTCTTATGTACCAATAAAGTTTATGTTTGTATTTATTGACGATCTTTTCAAATGCTTTATCCTTTGTTTCGCTGTTCATAAATTCTGAAACAAGCAATTCATCTTCTTTGTATGACATAAAAAAATGTTGGTGTTAAAAATAACTGTAAAAATGATATATATTCAAAAAGCATGTGCATATTAGAACGGTAGCTATTCAGTCCTAAAATCTTGCCCTATTAAATCAAAGACCTGTCATTTAGACAGATAAAAGTCCCCGAAGTTACATGTTTTCTATTTTTTTTATTTTTTTTAGCAATAAATTAACATTTCCTTAACAAAATGAGTAACAATTTAACTGACGAGCTTACTTTTTTAGGTACATAATTTCTTTTGCCACCGCAACAATTTTTAAGGGATTCGGTAGATAAGCAAGTGATAAATTGGGAGCATAATGCATGGGGGCATCAGCACTTGTAATTCTACGAATAGGAGCATCTAAATAATCAAAACCCTCTTTCTGAATTCGATAAGATAACTCAGCACCCACCGATCCAAAAGGCCATTGCTCTTCAACAATCAACAATCTATTGGTTTTTTGTACACTTTTTAGTACTAATTCCCAATCTAATGGGCGAATCGTTCTTAAATCAATTATTTCAGCATTAATATTATCTGATAGAAGATGATGGTAAGCCTCTAATACAATTTTTAGTGTTTTGCCATAAGTAACAATTGTTAAATCTTTCCCTGTGTGTACAATATTACCCTTGCCAAATGTTATATAATATTCTTCCTCTGGAACTTCACATTTATCACCGTAAGCGACTTCGCTTTCAAAAAAAACTACGGGGTCATTTTCATATCGAATTGCTTGCTTTAATAATCCTTTAGCATCATAGCCATTAGATGGGGATACAACCTTAATGCCAGGAATGTTTGCATACAAACTTTCAAAAGCAGTAGAATGTTGAGCACCCAATTGACCGGCACTACCGTTAGGACCTCTAAAAACAATCGGGCAGGACAGTTGCCCACCGCTCATGGCGTACATTTTTGAGGCCGTATTGAGAATTTGATCAAGTGCTAATACGGCAAAATTCCAAGTCATAAATTCAACGATTGGTCGTAATCCATTTTGTGCAGCACCAACGCCAACAGCTGCAAATCCGAGCTCTGAAATTGGTGTATCGATTACTCTTTTTTCGCCAAACTCTGCTAGCATACCTTTACTAACTTTATAGGCACCATCGTAATCAGCTACTTCTTCGCCCATCAAAAACACAGTTTGATCACGACGCATTTCTTCAGACATCGCCTCTTTAATAGCATCTCGGTAGAGTATTACTTTCATGTTTCCATTTTCTTTATAATACAAAGTTAAGATATTTAGTTTGTTTTTTTTATAAACTGAACATTCATGTAAATAAAGTTATGAGCTCATAGCAATAAAAAGGTATGCTGTTCTAAATTTTACAAGATATTTTATAGTATCTTTGTGCAACTCAGTTTATGCAATTATCATCTGCTTTATTACAAAATGTTGTAGAAGAACTCAGTAAATTGCCAGGGATTGGTAAAAAAAGTGCACTGAAACTAAGTTTGCATCTTTTAAAACAATCCCGCGAGTCTGTACAACAGCTTAATAATAGTATACAGCTTCTCAAGGAAGGGGTTCAATTTTGTAGTCAGTGTCATAATTTAAGTGACCAATCTTTATGTAGTATTTGTAGCAATGTACATCGTAACCGCTCAGTCATTTGTGTTGTAGAAGGGATACAAGATGCTATTGCCATTGAAAATACACAGCAATACAATGGGATATATCATATTTTGGGCGGTGTTATTGCACCGTTGGATGGGGTATCCCCTGATCAATTAACCTTGGAGCATCTGATTACAAGACTGCACGAAGAACCCATTCAAGAAATTATTTTTGCATTGAGCCCTAATATACAAGGAGATACAACAATATTTTATATTAAAAAGAAAATACGAGAAAGCGATAAATATAAAATGACAACAATTGCTCGCGGCGTTTCATTTGGTGGTGAACTTGAATATGCAGATGAGTTTACTTTAGCTAAAAGTATTCAGAATAGAATACCAATACAACAGTATGTGCAATAGCGGCAACGCAAGGCGTCTTACAATATATCTAAAAATGAATGGGCGATGAAGGAAAAACTATTACGGTTGAAAAATTTAGTGTTTACTCAAAAAACAGACTTTCTATCATTATTTGAAGAGGTTTCTCTTAGACTACACCACATTGCTTCTTTGTTTAAGGATTTAATTTATACCGCTCCCATTTCTGAAAAGGTAGATTTATTAAAAAAAATATCGATTATTGAAGAGGAAAATGATAGCCAAACACACTTTATCCTTGCAGAACTAGCAAATAATTTTATAACCCCTTTTGATAGGGAGGATATTCACGCTATTACCTTAGCACTGGAGGATATTATAGACGCATTATATAATTGTAGTAAAGATATAATCAATCTAAAAGTTGATACAAATGATAATGGCATACATCAACTATCAGGGGTTATTTTATTTACAACTATTGAAATTAAAAATGTAATCATGCTGATAAAGGTGCGGTATGCTCGATCTAATCTTTATAAGAAGTCTTTTACATCAATTATAGAGAGTATTGTGCGCATTGCTGACCTAAAACATCAAGCTGAAGAGATTTATTATTTAAGTGTTGATGGTATTTTTAAAACCGATTGTGACTCAAAAGATATCGTCAAAAAAATGGAAATATATGGCTCTATGTTTGATGTCTTAAACAAAGCAGCCGAAATTAAAAATATTTTTCAACGACTTATAAAATATCAAACCGCAACAAGAATAATTTAATCCTATGAAACTTAATAATTTCGGTAGATTCTTGACCCCAAAAAGTGATGTTTTTTATACTGCTTGCGAATCAATTGCCGATAAGTTAATTATTATGTCGGAGTTATTATTGAAATTTATAAATGCCCAAACACCTGATATCGGAGCATCTATTTTCAATAATATTGAATCATTAGAAGCACAAATTGATGAAGAATCCCACAATCTTCTTCTTATGATCGGCTCATCGTTTATAACCCCTTTTGATAGAGAAGATATTCATTACTTAAATACAACTTTAGAAGAAATTGCTGATAATATTTATGCTACGAGTAAAAGGATTAATTTCTGGCATATCAATACCAATGATAAGCATATTAAGGATTTTGTTGATACAATTGTTGATTCATGTAAGGAAGTGAAGAATGTTGTATATGCCATTAGGGATATCCAAAGAAATGCTATCCCTCTAAAAACATCGCTTATAAAAATTAACACCTTAGAAAATCGTGCGGACGATATTTACGCCGTGGGTATTGATGAATTATTTGAACATGAAAATGATCTAAAAGAACTACTTAAGAAAAAAGAAATCTACCGATGCTTAGAAACAATAACGGATAAGTGTGAGATGTTTGCAGAAGTTTTAGAAAGCATCATTATTAAGTATTCATAAAGCTACCCGTACTTTGTAGTTTTTTTGTGCTAACTTGCCGATACATCAAAAATATATAAACATGGAAAATGATAAAAAAAGTTGCTGCAGTACTAAAGAGTGTAGTAAATGCGGTAAATGTTCTAAAGTTGCTTGCTTCTTTAAATATATCTTCTTGTTGGCATTTGCTTTTGTATTGGTGTGTATCGGATTGAACTGCCTCGCTAATCCTAACGCTGTTTCTTCAGCAACCGCTTGCTTATTTGGCTTTTCTGCTTTTGTCTTTGGTTTATTAGTTGCTTCCGCTCGTCAATGTGGCGGTTGTTGCAAATCATCGTGTTGCGGTCAATCATGTTGCACTAAATCAGAATGTAAAGACGGAAGTTGCGAAAAAAAATAAATTCTTCCCCCCCTCCAATATTGATCAATACCACAATTCTTATTGTGGTATTTTTTTTAACCGTTAATTAAAAAACAGCTTTTAAGCTTAAATCGACACTTCTAGCTTGATGAATGATCGAACCAACGCTAATAAAATTAGCCCCTAAATGAGCATAATCGCTTATATTATTTAAGTTAATACCACCGCTTAGTTCCGTTTCTATATGACGGGGAATGAGTTGTAAGGTTTTCTTGATAAGATCAATTGGAAAATTATCAAGCATGATTCTATTAATTGAACATTTCTTATAATTAACAACTTCCATGACATCTTCCATTGTTCTCGCTTCAACTTCAACGAGTATCTTTGTTTTGTTGCTATTGAGATAAGCAGAAAGATTATCCAAAGCCGGCGTGATGCCCCCAGCGTAGTCTATATGATTATCCTTAATAAGTATCTGGTCGTATAGTCCAAACCGATGGTTCATGCCACCGCCAATGGTAACTGCTAATTTTTCAAAATAACGAAATTGGGGGGTTGTTTTTCGAGTATCTAATAGTTGTGTATTGGTTCCTACAAGTTTATCAGTATATTTCTTTGTTAAGGTAGCGATACCAGACATTCGTTGCATGGTGTTGAGTATCAAGCGCTCCATAATTAAGATGGTACTAATATCATCTTCAATAATAAATCCTATATCACCAGGCTTTGTTAAACAGCCATCGTTGATTAACTTGGTAAAATGGGCACGGGGCGATACTATTTGAACAATTTTTTGAGCGACATCAACACCGGCTAAGATAGTTTCCTCTTTGATATGTAAGGTTGCTTTGCCTATTTTGGAGTACTTAAAAATAGCTTTTGATGTAATATCGCCCTCAATCCCTGTATCTTCTAACAGGGCATTGTAAACCCATTGTGCAAAATTAAATTCATTCATAATTGAATCTTTATCGTATGACTTTTATTATTTACCAATTGTTATAGTACATTCGATTAAGCATAGTTATCTTGCATTATATTAATTTAATAAAAATTTATCTACCTGTTTGGCACATCTTCTACCTTCAGCAATTGCCCAAACAATTAAAGAAGGCCCCCGTCGTATATCACCCGTAGCAAATACTTTATGGATATTAGTTTTATAATTAAGATCATTTGCTTGCAGGTTACCTTTCGCATCTAATTGTATATTTGATTGCTCTAATAAACCGGTACAGTTAGGTCCAATAAATCCCATCGCCAAAATAATCATCTGACAAGGTATTTCATGCTCTGTTTCCGAAATTTCTTCAAAATATCGTTGTTGATTAGTGGTATTGTTATGCCATCGAATATGTACTACTTGAATAGCGACCACCTGATTTTTTTGATCTCTAATAATAGCTTTTGCCATTAATGACCATTTTCTTTCTCCCCCTTCTTCATGAGATGCCGTTGTTCTTAGTATAGTTGGATAAGTAGGCCACGGTTGATCTTCAGGTCTTGCTTGCGGGGGTTGTGGCATAATTTCTAACTGTGTAACTTTAGTTGCACCTTGCCGATTGCAGGTCCCTACACAATCACTGCCTGTATCCCCGCCTCCTAATATTACTACCTCTTTTTTGTAGGCAGATAGAGCTTTATTAATTGGTGCCCCATCTACAAACCGATTATGATTTTCTAAAAAATTCATGGCAAAGTAAACTCCTTCGCCCATGCGACCTTTAACTTGCAAATCGCGGGGCATACCACAACCGCCGGCTAATACAATTGCATTATAGTCGTTTATTAATCGATCGAAAGGAAATGACTGGCTACCTACTTCAGCATTTGTTTGAAATTCAATACCCTCTTCTTTCAGTATATTCAAACGACGATCAATAACCCATTTTTCTAATTTAAAGTCTGGAATACCATATCGTAAAAGTCCGCCTATTTTATCGCTCTTCTCAAATACAGTAACAACATGCCCAGCGTAATTGAGTTCGGCAGCAACGGCCAACCCCGCCGGGCCAGAACCTACTACCGCTACTTTTTTATTTGTTCTATTATTAATAATCTTAGGTTTTACTAAGTTTAAGGCAAAGGCTTTCTCTATAATATTTTTCTCTATTTCTTCAATCGTTACGGCAGCATCATTAATATTTAATACACAAGAAGATTCACAAGGAGCAGGACACAAGCGCCCCGTAAACTCGGGGAAATTATTGGTACTACTTAAAATATCATAAGCTCGCCCCCAGTTTTGTTGGTAAGCAGCATCGTTAAATTGTGCAATATTATTACCTAAAGGACAACCATAATGACAAAACGGAACCCCACAATTCATACATCGCGCCGTTTGTTTTTTGAGCTCATCATCGGGATACAAGGATGTAAATTCTTTTGAATCTCGTATGCGCTCGTTAACAGATCGTTGAACGGGCTTTGACCTTTTATATTGTAAAAATCCATGAAGTTTGTCTTCTTGCTGATTCATGCTACAAGATATTTATTAAATTTTCGAATCCCCTTGATGTTTTACTACACTTCCCAATTTTTTGTTTTGCACGCTTGGTATTAAGCATTTTCATTAGTCATTGTTACTGATGAGTAGATGTACAAATTTATTTTTAGTAAATCAAGCTATGCTAAATTATATAAGATTTTATGATAAAACACAAGATTCTGTACTTGTTTTTATGCGTTCTTGCGTTATGCCTATTTTTTGGCTCTATGACGAATTGAGTAGGCAACTTATCTCAATTTTATATCGATTACCATTGTGCATATAGCCAAAATGCCCTAAGAGGAAGGGCGTTACAAAACAAGGCGAACGAAGTGCCCATCAATGGTGAAGGCGAATATAAGTAGAGACGAAGCTCGCCTCGTCTCTACCTTCTTATTAAATTTATTTTTCCTCTGTATAAATCAGGATGCAATTGATGGCAAAAAACAAATTTCAAAAAAAGATTAATAGCCATATATCTGTGGGGACTATCAATCCG
>JASGCP010000095.1 GCA_030053995.1 Phycisphaerales bacterium | reverse complement strand
TAATCAAATATAAAATGTAACTAACTTACCCACTCATTTCGTCATAGAGCCAAATCCTATAATCCTGCAAATTCGTATTCAGACAAAAATTTAGTTAATCAGATTAATCTTCGCAAAACCTAATTGTTCGTGCTCGGTGAAGGGAATAATGATTTCATAAGGACTGATGGCATAGCTGTTGCGCATGCTATAGGTATATTGATGGTTAAGACGGTTAAATAAGTTTATGTATTGCATATTACCCAAATCATCAATTAAGTAGTCCGTTGGCGTATAGTGTTCTTGATTTTGACGATTAAAAAAACAGTATAAATATTTGTAAACAGGTAGCAATTGGTAGCTAATATATCGGTCTGTTTTATTTTCCCATTGATCCTTATTGATGAAGTTAATCCACTCTTTTTCTAAAGTACTATCTACACTAATAAGGCATATATTTTCTGCAAAATACTTAGTAACCGTCTCCGATGGTGCATAATTTCTGCCTCCAAAACTTGATGCCCCGTAGGGTGAATATATACCGCTCCACGAATTGCCTCCTAAATAGCTGTTGCCATTCAAATAACCTGCATTGTTGTTCAGATATACCTGTCTTGTTTGTTCATATAATCCTTCCCCGGCTAATATAAAACTGCCATTTTTTCTAAAAATAATATGCTCGACTTGAAATTCGTCAAAGGCTTTTTTGAATGCCCCACCACTTGTTGTTGCCTGTTGCTGATCATTTGCTGAAAAAATAAACCGATTGGCTTGAATTATCGAATCCCCGTTGTTATCCCAAAGCATGCAGTTGATGCCTTCTATATGCCCTAATCTTGTTGTACTATAATAGTATGCTATAACAATTCTGTTGTTGGCTAAGTCTAATTGAAATTTTGGAAAGTGGTTGTAGTATAAGCTATCATCACATATAAAAAGACTAATTGGTTTTGATGTGTCTTTAGAAACTTTTAATATTTTCAGATTGTCGTTTTTATTTCCCTGCACTAAACCTTCTAAAGCATATAAACAGCCGTCATCGGATAGCTGAAAATCTGAACATTCTTCTTGTTTTTGTAATTCTAAGTTAAAATAGCGCCGTGCTAGGGTATGCAGTGCGGTGTCATAAAATTGAATGACGATGGGTAGTCGATTATTTCTTATACTGCCTACGCGATAAAGAACGGTGTATGTTTTGTTGTTGCTTATTTTGACTTTATATTCAAAACGCTGCTGGTCAAACTCATCTATTGGTAAGCTGTCTAGTTTCATGGATTCGTGTAACAAGGTATTGCTGGTATCGATGGTGAACAGTGCAATAAATTCTTGTTTTTTATGTTCATATTGGATGAATAGCTGTATCGTACCGTTGAGGGTTATATTGGTACCTATTAATTCATATTTTTTGATATGTTTGGGCAAGATGTAATTTCTCTCGAATAGCATATTGTCGTTGTAACTGCTGATGTGTCCCCATTTATTTTTATCATTTTTGTAGATGAAGATACGGTTGTTAGTTTTACCGATTATTTTGAATGATATGTGTGCATCGTCTAATTTGTTTTTTACGGTGTATTGTATTGATTCGCCTAATGCGGTATAACTGTTCAGCACATAAAAACAACATTGCAATATAGTAGCAGATAATATAATGGTTTTTATTATTACTAATTGTCTTAACTTTGCCATATTTTTTTATGCAAAAATAAACAATGAATACCAATCTGCAATCGAAGCATAATTTTAGTTCGTTCGGTATAATTGTTGCGTTAGGAATTGTTTTTGGCGATATTGGCACATCGCCGTTGTATGTTATTACGAATGTTATATCCAATCATCCTATAGAAGAAAATTTTATAAAGGGCATGCTCTCTTGCATTATTTGGACGATTCTTCTTATAGGAACATTAAAATATGTTTTTTTGGTGTTGAAAGCGGATAACAATGGTGAAGGCGGGATATTTAGTCTTTTTTCTTTAGTAAGAAGAAGGGCACGATGGTTAATCATTGTTGCCATAATAGGTGGTGCCGCTATTTTAGCGGATAGTATTATTACTGCACCTATTTCAGTTACCTCTGCAATTGAGGGGGTCATGTCAACACCCTTCGGTCAGCATTTGACAAAAAATAACTTAATGGTTATTGTGGTTATTATTTTGTCGTTGCTGTTTTTTATTCAGCAATTTGGTACAGATAGAATTGGGGCTTTTTTTGGTTTTTTTATGGTTATTTGGTTT
Organism: Phycisphaerales bacterium; assembly: GCA_030053995.1. Classification (GTDB taxonomy): domain Bacteria; phylum Bacteroidota; class Bacteroidia; order Chitinophagales; family Chitinophagaceae; genus JASGCP01. Next base: position 6,309 of record JASGCP010000095.1, on the reverse strand, counting down.
TTGTTTATTGGGGTGATTGGTTTTATGAATATTCAGGGGCAACAGAGTATCCTTATCTGGCAGTCTTTTAATCCGTCTTATGCTTTGTATTTTATAATTTATTATCCAAAGGGATTCATAATTTTAGGGAGTATATTTTTATGCTGTTCGGGTGCTGAAGCAATGTATTCAGATTTAGGTCATTGTGGTAGGCGTAATATTGAGTTGGGCTGGATTCTTGTTAAAGTGTGTATTATTTTAAATTATATTGGTCAATGTTGTTTTTTACTCGCTCATTACAAGAGTCGAACAATACCCGAGGCTGAGATACACGCCGGTTTTAATTCGTTTTACAACATGATACCGCAAGCATGGCGTGTGTTTAGTATCATCATTGCTACGCTGGCTACTATTATAGCGAGTCAGTCGTTGATTTCCGGTTCTTATTCGCTGGTTATGGAAGCTATTAGGCTGAATATATTCCCTAAGTTGAAAGCTTTATACCCCGGTGAATCTAAAGAGCAAGTTTATATACCTGCTGTTAATTGGATTATGCTCAGTCTCTGTATTTTTGTTGTTTTTTACTTTAGAACTTCTGAAAAAATGGCGGCCGCTTATGGGTTATCTATTTCACTCTGCATGATTGCTACAACCATATTATTTGCTTACTATCTTTTGATAAAATATAAGGTTCGTAGTATTGTTTATAGTTTTCTCATATTTTTTTTAGCAATTGAGAGTACCTTTTTAATTTCTAATCTTTATAAATTTTTTACGGGTGGATATATGACGGTTATTTTTTGTGGTGTTTTATGTTCTTTAATGTGGACAATGATTGCCGGTAGAAAAATACTTAAAAAATATGAGGAATTTACTGCTATTAAGCCTTTTTTACCGCTTATTACGAAACTGATTAAAGATACTTCGGTGCCTTTGTATAGTAATCATCTTGCTTATATAACGCATGCTGAATTGCCTCAATATGTTGAGCGAAAAATTTTGTATTCTCTTTTACATAAACAACCTAAAAGGGCCAATGTCATTTGGCTGATTCACCTGAGTAATGATCCTGCCCCCTATACTTGTACTTACTCATTTACAAAAATGACTGATAATATTATGCGTTTAGATTTTAATTTAGGCTTTAAAGTTGATCCTAAAATTCATATTTTTTTTGAATCGATTGTCAGCACACTCATAAAAAATGCAGAAATTACTTTGCCTGCTTTACAACCGTGGCACGATGAATCTAATATTTTGGATACGCAATTTGTGCTCATTGAAAATAAACTCGGTATCAATAACCAATTATCATTTATAGAAACCTTGTTTATGAAAATGTATTTTTCGATTAAACGAATTACCGAGAATGATGCTTCAAATTTTGGATTAGACCATTCTCAGGTGCTTGTTGAGCAATTTCCATTAGTGGTTACACCCATCACTAATGCTACTATTCAAAGGATATAAATATGCATGTTGGTTTGTTAATGTTTTTCCATGGTAATTGATTGTTTATTTTTTTAATATCTGTAATGTCTATGTATCCTAATTTATATCGTCCTGAATTTGAAAAAGACGCTTGTGGCGTTGGTTTTATTGCTAATTGGACAGGATTAAAGTCCTATGATATTATTCGCGATGCTTTGACAATTTTAGAAAATATGGAGCACCGCGGGGCACGTAATGTCGATACGAATATTGGCGATGGTGCTGGTATTTTGCTACAAATGCCTCATGAATTTTTATTGCGTGTTTGTAAAACTGAACGAATTATTTTACCGCCATACGGGTCTTACGCTTCAGGTCTTTTATTTTTGTCTAAGGACGAAACGATTAGAAATGCTTGTAAAAAGATTATATTTAGAGTTGCACAGGAATTGGGATTACATATTCTGGGATTTAGAATCATCCCTACTGATGCCACTATTCTTGACCCAAGTTTATTGAATCGTGAACCGTATATTGAACAGATATTTATTCAGCCTATTAATCAATCGCCTGAGCTATTAAACATGGCGTTTGAAAGAAAATTGTATGTCTTTAGAAATTATGTTACGCATGTAATTAATGCTACGATCGATCGGCAGGATGCTAATTTTTATATCGTTTCTTTGTCTGCTAAAACTATAATTTATAAAGGGCACTTAACCAGTGGGCAACTGAGAAGGTATTTTGTTGATTTGGTGGATGAGCAGATGGTGTCTTCTTTTGCTATGGTGCATTCTCGATTTGCTACGAATACGCGTCCATCTTGGCGATTAGCACACCCGTATAAATATTTGGCTCATAATGGTGAAATCAATACCTTGGTTAGTAATCATAATTGGTTTAAAAGTCATATTAAAAATTTTGCATCGCCCTATTTTTCAAGTGAGGAATTAGCCATGTTGTCGCCAATTATGGATGGTGATATTTCCGATTCTGGCAATTTAGATAATTTAGTAGAACTGTTATACTTGTCAGGGTTTTCTTTACCGCAAGTTATGATGATGCTTATTCCCGAATGTTGGGAGAAGCATACTTCAATGAATCAAGAACGCAGGGCTTTTTATCAGTATTATGCCCCGCTGATTAGCCCATGGGACGGTCCAGCAACGGTTACTTTTACAGACGGACATATCATTGGTGCAATTTTGGATAGAAATGGATTAAGACCGGCTCGTTATTGGTTGACTAATGATAATCGCATGATCTTGGCTTCTGAAGTTGGCGTTTTGGATATCGCTCCTGCGGGTATTATTAAAAAAGGTCGGTTGAATCCTGGCTCTATGATACTTGTTGATACCACAAACAAGAAAGTGTATTTTGATGATGAGATTAAAAAAACAATTTATGAGCATAAACCTTATCAACAATGGATTAAAAAGAATAAGGTTAGATTGGAGGATATTCAGTTTGTGAAAACTAAATTCGGCTCGCTTAATTCGGAAACTATTAATCGATATCAGTGTCTTTTGGGTTATACGGAAGAAGATGTTAAGTCGGTTATTATTCCCATGGCTTTAGACGCGAAAGAACCTATTAGTTCTATGGCTTTAGATATTCCTTTGGCTATTTTAAGTCAACAGCCCCAACATTTGTCGTCTTATTTTAAACAACTTTTTGCACAAGTAACGAATCCGCCAATAGACCCGATTAGAGAGAATATGGTTATGAGCATGACTTGTTTCCTTGGTGTGCAGGCAACAAATATAATGGTTGATAATGAAATATCGTGTCGATATATCGAATTAGCACACCCCATATTGAGTAGTGTAGAAGTAGATAAATTGCGTAGTATTGATCTCGCCAACCTGCAAACCAAAACGATATTTACATACTTTCAAGTAGCCGGAGGAGAGCATGCCTTAGAAAAAGCAATAGCGAAAATTTGTAATTATGCTGAAGATGCTATTGAGGAAGGTTTTTCAATACTTATTATATCTGATAGAAATATTGGTTCTGAACACGCACAAATACCTTCTTTATTAGTTATTGCCGCCATCCATCATTTTTTAGTTGCTAAAGGATTAAGAAATAAAGTGAGTCTTGTTGTAGAAGCGGCCGATGTTTGGGAAGTGCATCATTTTGCCTGTTTGTTTGCATTTGGTGCTTCGGCTATTAATCCCTATTTGGCTTTGTCGATTATTAGAGATGTAAAGCAAACCAGTCGATTGCAGACTACACAGACCGTTGATGAGTTGCGAAAAAATTATATTAAAGCTGTTTGTGACGGCTTGCTTAAAATTATGAGTAAACTGGGCATATCTACTTTGCAAGGTTATCAAGGTTCGCAGAGTTTTGAGATACTCGGTATTCACCAAGAAGTGGTTGATCAATATTTTACCGGTGCAGTTTCACGATTGGGCGGTTTAAGTATTAAAGATATTCAAGACGATATCCTCAAAAAACATGGTCGTACAATAATTTGCTACCAGAAGGTGGTATATATCAGTGGAATAAAATTGGTGAGCATCATATACTGTCGCCCGAGGTAATTCATTTATTGCAGTATGCTGTTAAACGAAAGGATTATTCGATATATAAGCGTTATACTAAATTAGTTAATAATCATCATGAACAACCGTTTATGCTGCGACACCTGCTTGGTTTTAATAAAAAAAATAAACCTATCGCTATCGATGAAGTTGAACCTGCTACGAATATCTATAAAAGACTGGCAACCGGTGCTATGAGCTTTGGCTCTATTTCAATGGAGGCACACGCTACTATCGCTATTGCTATGAATAGACTCGGCGGCAAAAGTAATACGGGTGAGGGTGGGGAGGATCCTATTCGTTATAAGCTATTGCCGAACGGCGATAATCCTAATAGTGCTATTAAGCAAATTGCTTCAGGACGCTTTGGGGTTACTATTGAATATTTAAGTAATGCGTCAGAATTGCAAATTAAAATAGCACAAGGGGCTAAACCCGGTGAAGGCGGACAACTACCCGGTGATAAAGTAGATCAATGGATCGCCGCCGTTAGACACGCTACGCCCGGTGTGGGACTTATTTCACCACCGCCGCATCACGATATTTATTCAATTGAAGATTTGTCGCAATTGATTTACGACTTAAAACACGCGAATCCAAAAGCCCGCATAAGTGTTAAACTTGTTTCGAAAGCCGGCGTGGGTACAATTGCTACCGGAGTCGCAAAAGCTATGGCGGATGTTATTCTTATTAGTGGCTGGGACGGCGGAACGGGTGCCGCTCCTATAAGTTCTATTAGGCATGCAGGTTTGCCGTGGGAACTTGGTTTAGCTGAAACCCAACAAACGCTTGTCCGAAATAAAACGCGGGATAAAGTGATTTTACAAACAGATGGACAATTAAGAACAGGACTAGACCTCGCTATTGCTACCTTGCTCGGTGCTGAAGAATGGGGCATCGCAACAACTGCCTTGATCGTTGAAGGTTGTATTATGATGCGTAAATGTCATCTGAATACCTGCCCCGTAGGTATCGCTACCCAAGATGAACAACTGAGAAAAAAATTTACAGGTACACCCGAACAATTAATAACTTTTATAGAATTTCTTGTTCAAGATCTACGCGAAATAATGGCGGAACTAGGGTTTAAAACAATTAATGAGATGGTTGGGCACGCCGATTATCTATCCGTTTATCCTTTTATTACTAATCCACAATATAAAAAAATTGATCTCGCACCGCTATTGTATTATCAAGCTAATACGCCCCCTAATATGCTTTTTCATTCTAGTAACCATCATCATGACATTAGTAAGGATATATTAGATGTTGTCTTAATCGAGAAAGCAAAAAAAGCTATTATTAATAAAATACCAATTAAGGAGGCATTTAATATTCGTAATATTAATCGGGCTGTTGGAACTATGTTGTCGCATGAATTGTTCACATCGTTTGGGAAGGATGCTATTCCCAATGATTTTGTTACCTATACTTTTATGGGATCAGCAGGACAAAGCTTTGGTGCTTTTTTAACAAAAGGAATTTCTTTTCGTCTTGAGGGCGATGCCAATGATTCGGTAGGAAAAGGTATGTGTGGCGGTAAATTAATTATTTACCCACCTAAGAATACTATTGTTGAAAATCAGGCACAGGATAATATTATTATTGGTAATGCGGCTTTTTATGGTGCAACAAGTGGGCATGCTTTTGTGCGCGGTTTAGCAGGCGAACGCTGTTGTGTTAGAAACTCGGGCGTGGAATTGGTAATCGAAGGCATGGGCGATCACGGCTGTGAGTATATGACCGGTGGGCGCGTGATTATATTAGGTGGAATTGGGCGTAATTTTGCTGCCGGTATGAGTGGCGGAATAGCCTATATTTATAAACAAAATGACACGATGAATCATCAAATAAATTTTGAAATGGTGAATCTGGATGTCATGAACCAAACGGATACTCATTATATACATCGGCAAATTACAGAACACTATAAGCTGACACTTAGTAATGTTGCTAAGTATGTATTGGAAAATTGGGAACTAAGTTTAAAGCATTTTGTTAAAATATTGCCTAAAGATTATTTAAAGGCTTTATTGAAAGCTACCGGCAATAAAAAGGGGGCAAGTGTATAGAAACTAAACAGAACCATATTTTGGGGCTCTATGACGAAATGAGTGGGTAAGTTATTTACATTTTATATTTGATTACCGTTGAGGATATAGGCAAAACGCCCTCAGAGGAAGGGCTTTGCAAAACAAGGCGAACGAAGTGGCTATCGAAAATGGGTAGTTGCGAATAGAAGTAGAGACGAGGCATGCCTCGTCTCTACTTCTTATTAAATTTATTTTTCCTCTATATATAAATCTGGAGGCAATTGATGGGAAACAAACAAATTTCAAAAAAAGATTAA
>JASGCP010000094.1 GCA_030053995.1 Phycisphaerales bacterium | reverse complement strand
TTTTGCAACGCCCTTCCTCTGAGGGCGTTTTGCCTATATCCTCAACGGTAATCAATATGAAAGTGAGCTAAGTTACCCCACCCTTTTCGTTATAGAGCCTATTTTTTACGGACTCCAAAAGACGGTATCAATAAATGACACAATAAACCTCTTTTGGACCATGCACGCCTACCGTTAATGTTTTCTCAATATCGGCAGAACGACTGGGTCCGGTTGCTAAGGAAATAAGGGAAGGAAAGCTGTTGGGAAACAAAGAAGGTTGAAAATGGGAATAGACATCTGACAAATCATAGACTAATTGATTCGTGGTAGCAATACAGACATGAATAGGAGCATAAACGCTAGCTGTTCGTCCGCTTTCTGTATTACTGGTTATCAACATACTACCTGTTCGAGCAATCAAAGCATGGCAGGTGGTAAACGAAACATCACAATCTTGCAGATTATTGGTAAATGATAGGTCGTTAAATACCTGTTGGAGTGCGGGCTCTTTACAATAAATTTTATTCCATCCTTGTTCTGTTATCAATTGCTTTAAGGTAGCCGGTAACAGACTACGATGATCTACTGCTATAAATTTTCCGAGTAGCTGTTCAAAATTTTTTTGAAATAGCTTTAATAAATCATCTGGTTGTTTTTCAATCAAGTCCTTAACCGGTTTTAAATCAGCCACTACATCAGATAACTGACCATGCTTTATTTTATTACTATTGTCAATTTTTTCAAGTATAAAACTTCGACTTTTATTATTTGTTTGAATCACTGTTATTGATTTTTAAAATATGAGCAAACAAAAACACTGCATGGCGACTAAGACACTGATTCATTATTGGAAGTGATTGTAGTATTGTGTGGTTCTTCCAGAGGAATAATCTTCTTATCCGAAAATGGTCTTTTACCGATCAGCTCTTCGACATCACTTTGGTGCAATACTTCTTTTGCCAACAAAGCTTTAGCGAGTATTTCCACTTCTGATTTTTTGTCGGTTATTAATTGTTTCGTTCTTTCATAAGCCACACGAATAATATTACGAACTTCCTCATCAATGATTCTACCTGTTTCTTCACTAAAAGGTTTGGTAAAATTTGTTTCTTGATGTGGGTCATAATAGCTGATATTGCCCATTTTGGCACTCATGCCATATACAGCAACCATACTATAAGCTATTTTACTAATTTGTTGCAGATCATTAGAAGCACCGGTAGATATTTTACCAAAAAAAACTTCTTCAGCAGCGCGTCCGCCTAAAGTCATGCAAATTTGGTCCATCAACTGTTCAATATCATACAAGTATTGTTCTTTGGGCGTGTACTGGGCATAACCTAATGCAGCGGATCCGCGAGGTACTACGGTAACTTTTAGAAGTGGGTAAGCGTGTTCTAAAAACCAGCCACAAACAGCGTGTCCTGATTCATGGTAAGCAATAATTTCCTTTTCGTGTGGTGATATGATTTTATTTTTTTTCTCCAAGCCACCGATAACACGATCAATAGCATCTTGAAAATCGCTCATATCAACTTCCTCTTTTCCTTTACGGGCAGCAATCAGTGCGGCCTCATTGCAAACATTAGAAATATCAGCACCAACAAATCCGGGCGTTTGTTCTGCAAGTTTTTTAATATCTAATTTATTATTCACCTTAATAGCTTTAAGATGTACGGAAAATATAGATTCTCTTCCGCTTAAATCTGGCTTATCAATTTCTATTTGTCGGTCAAATCTACCGGGGCGTAGCAAGGCTGCGTCAAGGACATCCGGTCTATTGGTTGCAGCCAATAAAATAATACCTGCGTCGCCGGCAAAGCCGTCCATTTCTACTAATAATTGATTAAGCGTACTTTCGCGTTCGTCATTACTTGCAAAATTACTTTTACCTCGTGCTCTACCGATTGCGTCAATCTCATCAATGAAAATAACACAAGGTGCTTTTTCTCGTGCTTGTTTAAAAAGATCGCGAACTCGGCTAGCACCTACGCCAACAAACATTTCAACAAAATCACTACCGCTAATACTGAAAAAGGGTACTTGAGCTTCACCAGCCATTGCCTTAGCCAGTAATGTTTTGCCGGTTCCAGGAGGTCCTATTAACAAAGCCCCCTTAGGTATTTTACCACCTAAAGCCGTATATTTTTTAGGGTTTTTTAGAAAATCAACTATTTCCATAACTTCTACCTTAGCCTCATCTAATCCGGCTACATCGGCAAAAGTAATGTTAACCTTTGCACCTTTATCAAACAACTGTGCCCGACTTTTACCGATATTAAAAATACCGGCACCGCCACCGCCGGCACCGCCACCGCCACCCATTTTACGCATAACCAATACCCACAAGCCAATGAATATAACAATATAAAACACGGTGTTAAAAATAGGACCAATAAAATCAGTTTCATCTTTAACATCGGTATTCACCTGTTGTATATTGGGGTGTTGTTGATAAAAATTTTCCAATGTTTGCTGAAAGCTAAGCCAATCGGTAACCCTAAAATCAAATAAAGGACTGGTTACCCCTTTTTTAAAAGCAGAACTTGGAATATTCTTAAATTTTTCTTTATAGAATGGCTTATTTAACGAATCTTTTTTTATATAAACATGAATTTCCTTTTTGTTGCTGATAAAATCAAGTTTACTTACATCGCCCTTTGCCAACATCTCGCTAATAAACTCTTGCGATGATATTTCTTTCATTTCAGGTGTACCCCAATCTAGTAAATTATAGGCTAAAAGACCAATGGCAATGATGGCATATACCCAATAGATAGAGTTTTTTCCTTTTTTAGGTTGTTTATTCTTAATAGGTGGTGTATTATTATTGCGTAGAGTACTATTCTTAGATAATTTTCTATTTGCCATGCAACAGTATTTTTATTATGTTATTTAGATAAGTTTGTAATTTTTGCATCACTCCACATTTCTTCAAGTTGATAATAAGTACGGCTATTAGGATGCATCAGGTGTACTATTACATGCACATAATCAAGTATGAGCCATGTATCTGTTTGAATACCATTTCTTCTATATGGGTTTTCTTTGAGCGTTTGTTTTACTAATTCTTCTATGTGATAAGCTATTGCTCGTAATTGGTGGGAAGAGGTAGCGGAACAAATGATCATAAAGTCTGTAATTGAATCCTTAATCTTCCGCAAATCGATGATTGTTATATTATCGCCTTTTTTATCTTCTATTGCCGTTATTATGAGCTGAATAATTTTAGAGCGTTGTGTTAACCGAGTTGTGTTTTTTTTTATTGTCGTAGGCATCGATGCAGTGGTCATTATTTTTAAGATTGGCAGGATATAAGAAAACAACTTAAATTTGAGCGTTCTATTATTATCCTATCGATATTCAAATATCGACTAAATGGGTATGCAAAAATAATACTATTTTGTTTAAAAAAGATATGTTGCCTAAAATAGGTTATAAGGTTGATCAGTTGGCAGAAGTAGGTAGTACTAATACCTATATTTTGGATCGTTTAGCATCCAATGTGTTTACACACGGTATGGCGGTTATTGCCTATAATCAAACCGGCGGTCGTGGTCAGCATGGTCGTGTTTGGCAATCGGTAGCCGGTAAAAACATAACGATGTCAATTGTGTGGGATACAACAACGATACCTTTAAATTTATCTTTTATGCTAACGGTTATTGTGTCGCTCTCTTTGCATGAGCTATTAAATGAATATTGTCCTAATAAAGTTTCTATTAAGTGGCCGAATGACCTGTATATTGATGATAAAAAAATAGGGGGTATTTTAATAGAACGGAAGATTTCATCGCACCAACCTTCCTTGGCTGTTGTAGGGATAGGTGTCAATATCAACCAAATAGAATTTTCAGAGCCTATTAGAAGTAAGGCTACATCATTAGCTATTATGCTTAATAAAGCGGTTGATAAAATAACCATTATAGACGATCTTTTCAATATTTTAGAGGCGAAGTGGTGCTTATGGCTTAATGAAAATAACGCCATCCAATTATTATTAGATCAATATAATGAACATTTATACCAGCGAAATAAAACTGTTCTATACTACGATTATGTAACGAAGGAGACAACAGAATATCAACTGGAAGGGGTAACAATAGATGGGGGACTTAAACTATTTAATCAGTCCCAAGGGGTATTATTAGTGAAAAAGCTAGGGGAAGGTAGCCTACAGGATATGTTTAGTCATGGTACAGGGTCGTAACCCGAACCGCCTAAAGGATTACATTTGATGATCCTTTTTATAGATAACCACCCTCCTTTAATCATGCCGTATTTTTTTATTGCATCTGCTGTATAATTAGAACAAGTAGGTACAAAGCGACAACGAGAGCCTAATAAAGGCGAAATAAAAATTTTATATAATTTAATCAAGAATAGGAAAGGTGCATTGAGCCACTTTTTTATATTTGTTTTTTTATGTTCATTCATTAGTTGCGGTTTGGTTCTGTATTGTATGCTCTAATTGTAATAGAATTTTTTTTACTCTTTCCATTACTTCATTTAAGGTTAAAGTCTTATACTTTTGATAGAAAAAAAACAAATGTGCACCCATGCCTTTATGTTGTAAAGCATGGGTAATATTAATTTTATTTAATCTATAGGCTTCTCGTAAAATTCTTTTGATTCTATTGCGCACCACTGCTTGCGGATAAATAGATTTTGAAGTCCCTACACCAACAAGGATTTTACTTTCTGTGGCTATGAGCTTATTAGTAAAAAAATGATAATACAATTTAATGGGGGTTTGTGTTATGGAAGCTCCAGACTGAAATAAAGATGCTATATTTTTTCTTTTTTTTAGTCGTTCTGTTTTAGATAATCCATTTTTTTTCTTCATAAAAGACATGCTCGTAATCTATCTAATTTACTAATAAAAATCACAGGATGACAAGTAACGAGGGCAAAATAGTCTGCTCCTTCAAAAAGATGCAAAAAAAACTAATATTAGAAATATAACCACTGCGTTACGATCGATGGGAATATTCCCAAAAACAGAATAGCTATAACCACTAATAACAAAATACTCTTTTCTAATGTAGCTAAAGGTTGTATCGTTATAGAAGCATGATCACTTGTAACTGGTGGCGTTGTAAAATACATTGCTTGAATAACTTTAAGGTAATAAACAGCACTTATACCAGCAAATATTAAACAAATGATTACTAAAGGCAAAGCATATTTGCCACCCGAAAAAAATGTAGCTGATAGCATATAGTATTTTGCAAAAAAACCACCGGTGAGCGGTATACCTGTTAAGGATAGTAGGGCAACTGTTAAAAAACAAGCCATTAAAGGTTGTGATTTTGCTAACCCGTTAAAATCTGAGAATGTAGCTAAGGAGAATTTATTTAAAATAGCAAATATAGTTAAGGTACTCAAACTATACACAATTGCATAAATAAGAATACCCTGTGTTGCTAAATCATTTAGTGCATAGAGTGCTAACAACATAAAACCGGCTTGGGCAATGCTCGAATAAGCCATCATTCTTTTAACATTCGGTTGAGATAGGGCACTGAAGTTGCCAATAGCCAGTGTACTGATAATAACAAATAATACAATTGTTTTGTAGGACTTACCTATGCAATTAGGTGTTAATGCATTAATAAAATTTAATAAGGCAATGATAACGACTACTTTAACAATTGTTGCCATAAAAGCTGTAAAAACATTGGGCGTGCCATCATAAACATCGGGAACCCAAAAATGAAAAGGTGCTACACCTACTTTAAACAACAAGGCAAAAAATATAAAGAGCATGCCAACTTGTCCTAATAACTTAGTGGTATTAAGTGTATTAAAAGGGTTTAAAGCAAAACTACCGGTGGCACCGTACAATAGCGTAATACCCATTAATAAAATACAGGTTGAAAAAGCACCCAATAAAAAATATTTTAAAGATGCTTCATTACTTTTTTGATTTTTTTTGTCCATACCCGCTAAAACATAAAGCGGTATAGTCATAATTTCAATGCCCAAAAATAAACTCAATAGATTATTATAGCTCGTTAGTAAAAAACAGCCTGTCATTACAAAAAACAAAAGGGCGTATATATCAGCGGAATGGTCGGGATTTATAAGCAACAAGTAATTTTTGTTTAGTAGTATATAAATTAGAAATGTAAGTATTAATACATTGTTAAAAAGATAGGTGAAATTTGAGAATTGGAAAAAAGCACTGTTGAGCGATGCAGGATAAAAGAATAATAACCCTTGCCCTTCAAGGGTATTAAAAACTATTAGGAGTATAACAACCAATAAAGCAAAAACTGACAATAGCTTGCTTCTTTTTCTGAAAAATAAATTTGTTAACATCAATATAATAGCTCCTAAGGAAGCAATAATGATTGCATTCATAGTACAAAATCAAAAGGGATTAATAGTAAGAACATAAAACCTAAAACCTTACAAAATTGTCCTTGTTTTTTGTAAGTAATTGTGTGCAAAGATAAGATAAATAATTGTAAAAAAGGCACTCCTAAATTTTGGGTTGTCGTTTGTACTTTATGATCAAACTACAATTTGAGAGCATATGATATAGTATGATATAGGGAGTATAAAAATGGTCTAACTCCGAAATTGGTTCTTTGGGTAAAAGAGGAATAGTACACTAGAAAAAATTGGATTTACTTGTTAAGAAGCGACTAACTAGCAGTATTTTAACAATTTTTAACAATGTTTTTTATAAAATTATAATTAAATTGAGAAAGTTTCGTATCATTTTTTATTAAAATCGGATGAGATACTCACTCTGCAGGGTTTATAGCATTCGGATTATTTTTTAACATTTAATTTTTTTTATCAATTATGAAAATTTTTTACTCGTTATTTTTGTCAGTTATTTTTTTTGGGGTGAGTTGTAAAAATGCAAAGGAAGTTGTACATCCTTCTCAATATAGTGCTTCAAAAGTTGGTTCGACAGCAACAACACCAATCATTTATTCTTGGAATGCAGCTTGGTTTAATTATGAATCGTTTCCCGTTAGCAATGCTATGCCCATGTTAGGTGAGTGTTTTGGTGTCATAGGCGGTCAATTAGGGGGAACAATTACTATAGATTATTCAGCTTCTAATAATTTTGCTATATCGGGTAGCCCGGAATGTACTAAATGGAAAAATTTTCAGAGCTTAGGTAAGCAAGTAATGTTAACGATTGGTGGCGGTACAGACCAGTTTGATAGAGAAATACTCATAAACGGGTCCGGTGCCGATCAAACAAATTTTGCAAATTTACTAGTCAATGAAGTGCAGAATCACGGATTTAATGGCATTGATCTTAATATTGAAGCATGGTGGTCATACTCAAAAGCACAAAATATAACTTTTGCTAACAATTTAATTGGCTTCGTGCAATATCTTAGAGGTAAGCTAGGTTCTAATTATAAAATTATTGTTAGTGGGAGCATGATGGGAGCAGGTACTATCGCTACCTTGGGCATAGATGAAAATGGTACGGGTACGATGATCCCATTCTTAGCTAGTCCTTTGGCTCAACAAGCAATAGATTACTATTGCATAGAATCATATCAAACAGGTAATAACTCTTTTTATGATAATTACACACAGGATACAAGCCTCATGAATAATTTCTTAAGAACTGGTTTTCCGGCTAGTAAGTTATTAATTGGTATTCAATCACAAGATAATGATAATGCACCATTCTATTCGGCGGGTGAAATTAGTAATTTTTGCAGTTTAGCTCATAGCTTAGGATTCGGCGGTGCAGCTTACTGGTGTACCAATTATTCTTCTACCCTCTATTCCCCTTACTATTTAAGTGCTGTTGCACAAGGTTTTGGGTTAACATGGTAAAAATTATGGCAATTAAAAAAGCACTTGTTACTATTTGTTATACAAAATTAGCAAGTGCTTTTCTATTATTAACGCAGTAAAATGATTGAAGAAAAATCACTTTATTATTGCCTTGATTTAATTTTTTAATACTATTGACAAACAAACAACATTACCGAACAAGTTATATCAGTGTATATAGCTCCTTTAGTTGGATCAACATAGATGGATGAATATTGGGCACAAGGTGTGTGATGTGTAGCAAAACTTCCAGATTTGGTGAGTACTAAAGATTCACAAACATCGCTTTTTAAGCCCCCCTTACCAGCACCCTTAATTGTTTTTAATTCTATTCTCGTTAAAAAAGAACCTAAGGTGATTGTTGTTTTTTTCATGATAATTTTTTATTTGGAATTTAATAATGCTCCAAAGCTAATTATTTTTAATGACAAAATAAAAACTCTAGGCTAAATCATTTTTTGAGGTGCTAAGAGAAGTAGGTTTTAACGCTAAAGAACGAAAAATGGCACTCTCTAAGAAAATCAGTGGCAATTTTTTATTTGTGCTATTAGTGTACAACTACTAAACACCATCATGTAGCCGATGAATATAGTTGTCAAAATAATATTTTGGCTAAAGCCTTGTTTATACTCCCAAAATGGTTAGAAATTTGATGGTTTTGAAAATGAGAAGTAGGTATTGTACCATGTCATTTTTCGGGTCAAGTTTATTTTGTGGGGAGTAAGGCTGTAAAATGTAAATT
>JASGCP010000093.1 GCA_030053995.1 Phycisphaerales bacterium | reverse complement strand
GACAAAAGAAAGAAAAATGACCTTATAAAATACCAAATTATCATTTTTAAAGCCACAAACTTCTAACATTTTACCCACCCTTTTTGTCATAGAGCCTTAATAAATCCTCTTAGCACCTCAAAAAAATGATTTAGTCAAATATTGAAGTCTTTTTTTGAATTATCAAAATAAAAAAAATAATTTGCAGACTTACAATGAGTATGAGGTATGAAAATATACCTTAGTGTTCTTTTTTATTACAAACTATGCTTTGGATCCATTAAATCTAAAAATGAAATATGTCGTTTCTCTGTCGATGTGCTAAGATACTCTTGATACTATTATTAATCGCATCCTATCATTTTGCCCAATCGCAATCTTTGCGCTTAGATAGTGGCGTTATTATACGAGTAGATAATGGGGTTTCATTCAATATAAACTGTAGTAATGTTCGTGTGGACACCAATGCCACAATTTCTGGTGCCGGGGTGATCACATTAGATACAACCTACAATGGCGGGATTCAGAATTTAATAATGCACTATGGTGATGTCTATTATGGTGTTCGACAATATCCTATTTTTACCGGTTTTTTGCAGGTTAGAAACCCCTATTTTGTTAACTTAATTGGTGACCTAAGAGTAGATAGTACTTTAATCATGTCTTCAGGCAACTTATTAATTAATAGTAATATTCTAGATATAGCGGGCGGGGTATCGTATTCTGCAAATAATAGCAAATTAGTTGCTAATGGTAATTCCGGTTTAATTGTTGGTAGTAATTTAACAACTAATACTATTGTACCTTTATTGGTGGATGCATCTATACCCGGTATTTCCAATGGTTTTGATACGGTTAATCTTCAGAATGGTAATTTGGATATAGAAAGCCCAATTCAAATTGTGCCTACGGGTGTTGTGGTTGTTGCTAATGGTGTTATCAATACAAATAATAATGTCCTCTTAGCATCTACAACTTTAGGCACCGCTAGGGTGGGAGTTAGTAATGTAGCGGGTAATTACATTAATGGGAATGTACAAGTACAAAGGTATTTTGATTCTACCAATGCTTTTAGATTAGTTACCGCACCTTTTATGCAGGGTAACAGCCCGTTAATAAGTCAGTCTTGGCAATTAGGAACCCCAATTTACGGACCCGGTGGTGCGAGCAATGGCTTTACGCCTTCCCCTGATAATGATACGAGCATGTATTACTACGATAATACAACCGCGGGTTTAATTAATCCATGGCAATCGGTTCCCAATACAAATGCCACGTATCTTGCCGATTATTCAGGTTATTTAATGAGGGTATATACTAATAAAGTACCTACCATATTAAATGCAAGTGGCTTTGTTAACCAGGGTAATCAATTTATTCTGACAAATCCGAACACCTTAAATCTCATTCAAAATCCTTTTCCTGCACCTATTGATTTTGATCGCTTATACGCTACAAACCAAATTTTGATTAAAAAAAACATGAAACAATATGACCCCGCTCTGCAAGGCCCTAATGGGCTCGGCGGTTTTGTTACATTCAGTTGGGATAGGTTTAATCAAATCTATGATGTTGTACCTACTTCAATCCTAACCCGCCAAATTCAATCGGGGCAAAGTTTTTTTGTAGAGCCTATCAATAATGGCTATCTTTCAATTAATGAACAACATAAATCATCTTTCAATTCTAATGTTCCTTTTGTAGGTAGTCCTAATCTATCAGGCTCATTACCCAATTCCCAAGCAAATAATGAAGCTAAAATATTGGTGAACTTAAATATTTTTCAAGGGGGACTACCACAAGCATTTTTATCGGATGCTGTTTTATTTGGTATGCATCCCTTATTTAGTACTACTGTTTCTAATGATGATGCTATTAAGTTGTTTAATGTTGGGTATAATATAGCTACTTTAAAAAATGGTGTTTCTCTTGCTATCGATCGCATACCGCCACCTAATTTAGCCGATACTTTATTTTTTAATATTACAGGCATTAATCAGTTAAATACCTATCAGTTAAGTCTTAATCAAATAAACCTGAGTAGTTATGGATTAAATGCTTATTTACTTGATAAAGTAGTACCTGATCAAATGGTTAATCTCCCTGATAAACAAACGGTAATTTATAATGTTGTATTAAATCCTAAAGTACCAAGTACTTACGCCCCTGACAGATTTTGTATTGTGTTTAATAGTAATACCAATCAGTATATTAACTTACAAGGTTCGTATTCCTCTATTACGAATAGCATTAGTTTACAATGGACTATTAACGCCGAATCTAATATAAAAAGCTACCAAGTCGAGAAAAGAGGTATTAATGATATTAATACAGCATTTGTAAGTATTGCTACGGTAACCCCAAGGGCTAATGACCAAAAGACACAAACTTATAATTTTAATGATTTAGTAGTGGGACCAGGTAATAATGTTTATAGAATTAACGCACTTAAAACGGGTTCTAGTAATATTTATAGCCCCATACTGAATATTAATGTTCCTAATATACCCTATTTCTCCGCTTACCCTAATCCATTTATCAATGATTTAACTTTGAAATTTGAAAATGCTCCAGCGGGTAAATACTCAGTTGAAATGGTGGACGCATTAGACCGAGTAGTTGCAACTGAAGCTATTGAATATCAAGGTGGAAAAGCGACCTATCCAATGAATATTAAAGTTAAGCTCGGTACCGGTATGTACTTTATTCGTGCTAAAAATGGTAAGTATAATTTTGTTACACCAGTGCAAAAAAGAGATTAATTATTTGGCTCTATGACGAAAAGGGGGGAGCTTAATTAATGATTAAGTAGTTGTGGCTACCAATATTCTCTTACTATGTATCATATCGCTACCACTCGCTTTCTTTTATACCTTCGCCTTCACCATTTTCGATGGACATTTCGTTCGCCTTGTTTTGCAAAGCCATTCTTCTGAGGATATTCGGCTATATGCTCAATGATAATCAATATGAAATTGAGCTACATTACGCATGTTTCGTCAGAGAGCAGAAAATTAGAATTCTTTTTACTGCAGTGCCGTTTGAACTGGTTTTGTTGCTACCTTATTTTTATTTGTAAAGAAATAGTAATTGAGTGCATCCCCCGAACGCGGGTTGTAAGCATTATTAATTGGATAGGCGATAATAAATTTTATGGTCGCCTCCGTATTGGATAGATTAATCGTTAAAGCATTGTTGCCAAACAGGGCACTATATACATTAAAATATTGTCGCTCACTACTCAGTGGACTATTCAAAAGTACAAGACCCATGCTATCACTGACTAATCCGTATTGTTGTAAAAATAATTCTGCAGACATACTAAAGGTATCAACTACTGAACTCCCGGTATTTACACTCGTCCATGCTGGACGAGAACTTATTTTAATATACGGTGCTGTTAGATTCAAATTATAACTCCCCGAATTGTTTGTATATCCTGGTTTGCTTACAGAATAAAGTAGTGTATCTAATGTATCGGTTTTACTGGGGTCAAATAATATTCCAATTTGGTTCGCACCGTTGTTTAAGTTGAGTGTTTGATTTCCCGAATAGGATATACCATTATAAGTAAGTGTAGTAATGGTACCATGTTTAAGCGAAAAATTACTCAAATAGCCTGTCTGCGATAATCCTGAAGATGTAATCCTGAATTGCAGATAGCTTGTGTCAACTAATGAATGTATGGGTAATCCATTGTATCCATTATAAGGATCATTCGCTACATAAGCGAGAATACTATAATTAGCTTCAGCGATTGTTAAATTTATATTGCCCTGGGCAGGAGTGGCATTTGAATTATCTTGAACTGAAAATGTTATTGTTTTTGTTGGCGTATAATTGCTCACAACATAGTTAAAAGTGTACAAGCCATTGCCACCGAGTTTAATAATCCCCCCCGGTTCGTATTTTATTTGATTATAATAGATCGTATCAGAACATACAACGGTATAGCTATTGGTTTCTACGGTGCTTTGAATATTACAATAGATAACAACAAGATCGTTTAGTGTAACTACTGGGGTATTGGTATAAACCCTAATGTTATAATTTCTAATAGCTGCTTTTTTGCAGTGTATCATACCACTAATAATTAGCAGAAAAGATAAGTACCAAACTAAATATCTCTTGTTGAACATGCTCAAAAAATAGTGTAAAAGGTTACCAAGATTATATCATCTATTTTATTCTATCACAAAAGTGTCCGTTCATTACCAAAGGTAGCTACTTTTTAGGTAGTATAAAATATGCTTTCAAAAATTATGCAAAAAAATCATAGCTTTGCGAACTAACAACAATTTTAAACTTGACCGATCAATATGAAAAAAATACTTTTTACAGCTATCATTTTTTTAATATTAACGGCAGCGTGCAGAAAAACAAATAATGCACAAATAAAAAATGCTGTTGGTATAAACTTGGTAAGTCCTGCCAATGGTGCTACTGATCAACCTGTACAGCCCATTTTTGTATGGAATAACACAAATCCGTCCATTATTTCTTATAAAGTTTACTATGGCACCAATCAAAATAATTTGGTACAAGACATAAACAACTATACGGTTAACACTAATCGCAGCGACACCATTCGTATTTCTCCTGATGGTGGTACTACTTCGCCTTATCTAAGCTATGCTACCCAATACTATTGGAAGGTAGTAGGCATTAATGCCAGTGGTGCACCGGTTGATAGTAATAGTAGTAGCTTTACCGTTAGAAATGCTCTGAATTTGAATACGGCAAGGCAGAATTTTGGTTTAGCAGTATATAATGGTAGCCTTTATGCCGTGGGCGGAGTAGGTGCTGATAACAATGTTCTTAGTAGCGTAGAGGTATTTAGCCCGGCAACTGGTTGGAAAATATCTACACAAACTTTGAATACATCAAGAGAGGACTTGGGTTTAGCAGTATATAATGGTAGCCTTTATGCTGTGGGGGGATTTGATGGTAATACTGAGAGTCTTAACAGTGCAGAAGTATTTAGCCCGGTAACTGGTTGGCTAAGCTCTGCACAAACCTTGAATATAGGAAGGATGAACTTTGGTTTAATAGCATATAATGATAGCCTTTTTGCAATAGGAGGCTTCAGCAGTGGCGATCTTGACAGTGTTGAAACTTTTACTACTGGTGGCAGTTGGGTACGGTCTTTAAAAACCTTAAAGACAGGAAGGAGTGCATTTGGTGTTGCGGTAGCTAATAATCGCATCTATGTAGCGGGTGGTAATAATGCTCTTAGCACAGTCGAAGTGTATGATGGTGCTAATTGGAACTATGTCTTATCAATGAATACAGGAAGATTTTTCTTTGGCATGACAAGTTATAATAAAAAAATTTATGCGGTAGGGGGGGTGAACAATCAGACAACTAAAATAAATAGCTTAGAAATTTTTGATGGTAACAATTGGCAATATGGTACACCCATGCCAACAGTGCGTGCTTATATAGGATTTACCGAATATAATGGCCTTTTATACGCCGTGGGGGGGGCTAGTAGCAGTGGTACTTTAACCATCGTAGAAATTTATAATCCGGCAACTAATCAGTGGCAGTAGGGGCGAATGATTAATGGTTATTCTTTTGGTTGAATCACGGATTACACTAATTGCCCCCAGATTTATCTGGGGGCAATTGGTCTTTTTATTTTTTCACATCCAGATAAATCAGGGCTATTAATCTTTTTTGAAATTTATTTTTACCATCAATTGCATCCCGATTTATCTGGAGGCAATTGATGGCTCTATGATGAAATGAGGGGGGTAAGTTAATTATATTTGATTACCGTTGAGGATATAGGCAAAACGTCCTCAGAGGAAGGGCGTTGCAAAACAAGGCGAACGAAGTGCCCATCGAAAATGGGCCGAGGTGAATATATCAAAGAAAGCGAGTGGTGGCGATACTAAAATTGTAAAGAAGCAAGCAAGTTATATCCAATCGCTACCACTCGTTTTCTATATATCCGATGCCATTCATTTTCGATAACGAAGTGAGCCGTAGTTTTGCAGCCCTTACTCTGCAGGCTTGATTTTTTCTTTGTTTCTTTCTTTTGTATCAAGACAAAAGAAAGAAAAATAACCTTATAAAATACCAAATTATCATTTTTTAAGCCAACAAACTTCTAACATTTTACCCACCCTTTTCGTCATAGAGCCCTTTTTTGTATTTGACTTCTATAAATCTTTACAAATATCTGTTATATAAGACCAATTCACTAATTGGGTGTTCGTTTCTAATCTTTTTTGTGTTTTAGTTTTCTTTCTTGTTTTGGCTACTACATTGATGGCACCTGCAAGCGTTATTAACTGTTTTACTTCCATAAAATTTATATTTTAATGCAAGTAAAAAAATCTTTTGATTTATCAAAAAAAAAAAATACCTTTACGCAATTTTTATTAACCGAGGTTTTGCAAACCTTACTTTAAACTTGACCTATATAAACATGAAAAAAGCACTTTTTTTAGCAATTATTTTTTTTATAATAGCAACAACGGCCTGTAGAAAAACAAATAACTCGCAAACACCCAATTCTCTAACCAATAATTTTAGTGTTTCGGTTGAAGTAGAGAACAACCAATTAAATCTGTTAGCCGGTGAGGATACCGCTACTATACTTATCAGTATCACCAGCTCTTTGCCAACAAGCACTTATACCCTTGTTGCCAGCGATACCACCATCTACAACAAAAACCCCGTATTGCCTAATAATACCATAGTAAGCAATGCTAAGCCGAGTATTACCTATATGATCGGCTATACATCGAAGACTCCTAATCCTGCAAAAGTGCTAACCTTTACCGTTACCGATAACAACGGCAAACAAGAATTACAAAATAAAACCTTTAATATACGAACAGGATTTGTAGCTAATGTTTATCCCACCAGCCCGAGCGTTTTTTTCGGTAGCACCGACTCGCTCATTGTTAACATAAAAGGATCGGCCGGAATTACTGGACAATATACCATTAGTTTTAGTAATGATACGGTGTATTATCAAAGCATTAAATACCAACCTGATGCCCCCATAACCTTGCGTAACAATCTATCAGATACGCTTACCTATTTAGCTATTACTGGACCTACCTTTAATGCAGGAGCCAAACAATTAAATTTCACTGTTAACTTATCTTCTATGCCTAATGACCAAACAGGCAATACAACCATCAACCTGTTAAATAATTCGTTTATGCCAGTGCTTACGCCTAAGCAGACTAATATTTACAGAGGTTCTTTTGACACAGTTACGGTTGCTATTAACAATAGTACAAATCCGAATACAACTTATTTTATAAAAATAGATAGTGCCTTTATTTATAAGGGTGTGTCTTACGAAGGTGGCAGTAGGGTTATTTTACAAAACCTAAGAGGTAACAATGGCTTAGATAGTATTGTGTTTCAAGGCAGGGGTTTAGGGGCATTTAATCCTACCCTTACTATAAAAAATTTATTGGTTGACTCGACCGCAACCGCTCAAACACAAAAACTACAACTAAATGTTGTTGGTATAACTTTACAAAGTCCTGCTAATAATGCTATTGATCAACCTGTACAGCCCATTTTTGTATGGAATAACACAAATCCGTCCATTATTTCTTATAAAGTTTACTATGGCACCAATCAAAATAATTTGGTACAAGACATAAACAACTATACGGTTAACACTAATCGCAGCGACACCATTCGTATTTCTCCTGATGGTGGTACTACTTCGCCTTATCTAAGCTATGCTACCCAATACTATTGGAAGGTAGTAGGCATTAATGCCAGTGGTGCACCGGTTGATAGTAATAGTAGTAGCTTTACCGTTAGAAATGCTCTGAATTTGAATGAAGTAAGAGCACACATTGGTTTAGCCGCTTACAAAGACAGCCTCTATGCAGCAGGCGGAGATATTTCTAATAGTACTAGTGATGTTCGTAATGATGCAGAAATATTTAGCCAGGCAACTGATTGGAAAATAAGTCCACAAATTTTGAATGCAGCAAGATACTCCTTTGGCTTAACCGCTTACAAAGATAGCCTCTATGCAGTAGGCGGGCATGGTGTTAATCCTGGAGTTTTGGGTAGTGTAGAAGTATTTAGTCCGGCAACTGGTTGGAACACGAGTGCCCAAACATTAGGTACCGCGCGCCAGAACTTTGGGTTAATAGCCTATAGAGACACACTTTTTGTAATAGGAGGTGAAGGTGACAATCGACTTAGTTCTGTAGAAACTTTTTATACCGGTGGCAGTTGGGTAACATCTCCAAAAAGCTTAAATGCCAATAGGAGTGAATTTGGTGTTGCCGTAGCTAATGATAAAATATATGTAGCCGGTGGGTTAATTAGCAATGGGACTCTTAATACTACTGTTGAATCGTATGATGGTATGAATTGGAGTAATGCTGAACCAACAATGAAAACAGCAAGATATACCTTTGGCATGACGAGCTATAATAACAAAGTTTATGCAGTAGGGGGGAAGGCCGCCGGGAATACATTAAATAGCTTAGAAATTTTTGATGGAAGTAGCTGGCAATATGGTACCCCCATGCCAACAGCACGAGAGGCTGTCAATTTCATTGAATATAAAGGTCTTTTATACGCCGTAGGGGGCATTAATGAAAATTCTCAATTTTTATCGATCGTAGAAATTTATAATCCGACAACTAATCAGTGGCAGTAGGGTCGAATGATTAATGGTTATTCTTTTGTTTGAATCACAGATTACACCAATTGCCCCCAGATTTATCTGGGGCGATTGGTGTTTTTATTTTTTCATATCCAGATAAATTAGGGCTATTAATCTTTTTTGAATTTTATTTTTACCATCAATTGCATCCCGATTTATCTGGAGGCAATTGATGGCTCCTCTATGACGAAATGAGTGGGTAAGTTAGTTACATTTTATATTTGATTACCGTTG
>JASGCP010000092.1:3946-9031 GCA_030053995.1 Phycisphaerales bacterium | reverse complement strand
AAAAATGACCTTATAAAATACCAAATTATCATTTTTAAAGTCATCAAACTTCTACTATTTTACCCACTCTTTTCGTCACATGGCCAAATATAAAAAAGCAATGGATGCTTTTAATAAAGCACTTGAAATCGACCCCCAACTATGAATTTGGGTACTTGTATAGAGGCATCGCTAAGATACAATTAAAAGACCATAAAGGAGCGGTTGAGGATTTGAACAAAGCAATAGAATTAAATACCGCCGAAGATTATTTGGCTATGGCGTATAATAGCCACGGAGCTACAAAATCTTACTTGGAAGACTATGAAAGTGCATTGTTGGACTTTGATAAGGCAATATCAATTAAATGCTCGATATGCTTCACCTTACGAAAATAGAGGAATGACGAAATTAAGTATGGGCGATCTTAAAGGTGCAGAGCGTGATATCTAAAAATATAAAAGATTAGCGGGTATAGAAAATGAGAAGTACCTATCAATTGCCCATTATATTTTATCTTTGTAAAGAAACAAACACAGAGCCATTGAAGATTATACCAAAGCAATTGCCTTACTATACACTCAATGGTAATCAATATGAAAGTGATGTAACTTACCCACTCTTTTCATCATAGACCCCAAAAAACACACAAACTTTGCACCTAAAAATCAATAAAAAGCTATTAACTTTGTGGTTTAATCAAATCAATATTATATTATATGAGCATTTTTCAAAAGAAAACAGATAACAACATTCAAGTAGGCAAATCTTTTTTAGAAACAAATAAAACGAAAGCCGGTGTTGTTGTAACAGGGTCAGGACTTCAATACGAAGTATTAGAACAAGGGCAGGGCGATAAGCCTAGTGCACAACATACAGTAACTTGCCATTACGAAGGGCGCTTAATTGACGGTACTGTATTTGACAGTTCTATAAAAAGAGGGCAACCGGCATCTTTCCCATTACGAGCAGTTATCAAGGGCTGGACAGAAGGCTTACAATTAATGAACACCGGTAGCAAATTTAGGTTCTATATTCCTTCAGAGCTTGCGTACGGCGATCGCGACATGGCTACAATCCCTGCAAACTCTACACTCATATTTGATGTGCAACTCATATCATTCAAATAGCTTAACGAAGGTGGACTCGTTTCATTTATATCGTATAAACATGCAACACCCTCTTTTTAAGAACAGTACGCTCAAGGTTTTGATCACGATCCTATCTAGTTTATTCTTGATTAGTTGTCAAACAAATAATGTAGAAAAAACAGATGATTTTAAACCCCTGTTTCAATCTGCTCATGTAAGCGGTTGCTTTGCCCTATACGATAATCAAAGAAATATATTTACTATTGACAATCTTTATCGATATCGCGATACGCTTTATTCACCAGGAGAAACTTTTAATATCGTCCTTGCACTAATTGCTACTGAAACAGGACATTGGTTAAATACAACGGAGGTAATAAAATCGCCACAAAACAAATCAACTACGCTGTTTAATGATTTTCAACAGCCGCCACCCTTGTTTTTTCAATCCTTAGCACAGCAGATAGGATTGAGTCCTATAAAATATTGGGTCGATTCTTTGCGTTATGGTAATAAAAATATTGGCGATACCCTGCAATTATTTTGGCTGAATCAGTCTTTAAAAATAACTTGCGATGAACAATTAGGGTTAATTAAAGAATTATACTTTAGTCAATTACCTTTTCATAAAACTACGCAAGATTTAGTTGCTAAATTATTAGTTAAAGAACAGCACAGTAATTACACTTTGGCTTACCAAGAGAGCTACACCTTATTGCCGAATGGACATTATTTAGGCTGGCTACTCGGGTGGATTGAAAAGGACAAACAGCCTGTTTTTTTTATTATCAATGATGAGACAACTGACGCACAAGCACCGCAAGAGCATATTAATGTATCCTTACTCAAACAGTATTTGAATCAACACCATTTTCTTACGCCACCCGATAAACTATGAGTACCCATGTAGACCAGAAGTCAACATTATTATCTCATGATAATAATATACTGTATGATACGGTTATTGGATTAGAAATTCATGCCCAATTAAAAACGAATACCAAACTTTTCTCTGGTGATATATTAGCATTTGCTTCAGAACCCAATACGGCTATTAGTCCTATTGTGTTGGGCTATCCCGGCACTTTGCCACAACTGAATAAAGCAACAATAGAGCTTGCCCTCAAAATAGGATTAGGATGTCATGCAACAATTCCGTCCGTCAGTTATTTTGAAAGAAAACATTATTTTTATCCCGACCTACCCAAAGGCTATCAAATTACACAAAACAAATATCCAATTATACAAGGCGGATGGATCGATATAAAAACACCCACAGGGCTCAAGAAAATTGAGCTCGATCATATCCATTTAGAAGAAGATGCCGGAAAAGCAATTCATGATTTAGACCCACAACATTCGTATATCGATTTTAATCGAGCAGGAGCTCCTTTATTAGAAATGGTAACAAAACCATGCTTATCCTCAGAATTAGAAGTAGCAAACTTTATTAGTGCCTATCAAAAATTACTGCGTTGGCTATCAGTATCCGATGCCGATTTAGAAAAAGGTATGCTGCGTTGCGATGTTAATATATCCGTAAAACGCACAACCACCGAACAATTAGGCACCCGTGTAGAACTAAAAAACTTAAATTCGATTCGTAACATAAAAAAAGCCATCTCCGTAGAACGCCAAAGGATGATTGATATATTAAAACAAGGCGGTGTTATTGAACAAGAAACACGAGGATTTGATGCTCAAAAAGATATGACTTTCTCTTTACGAGAAAAAGAATTAGCCCACGACTATTGTTATTTTCCAGAGCCTGATATCCCACCCGTACAAATTACAAATGCGTGGGTAGAACAGGTCGCTAAACAGTTACCTACTTTACCGGAGCAACGACAATTATATTATACACACACCTTACTTCTAACGGACTATCAAGCTGAATTATTATGTGATAATCAATCTATTGGTAATTATTTTGAAATAGCCATTCAATATACAAAGCATCATCAACCATTAGCCAATTGGATGATTGGTCCGATCAAAGAATGGTTAAATCAACATAAAATAGATTCTTTCGAAGAATGTCCTGTTGCCCCCCATATTTTAGCTAATCTGATCAACTTAGAAGAATCAAAAAAAATTACGCATGATGTAGCTATTAAGCACATTTTACCGCTACTATTAAATAGCACCGCCGAATCGCCTACACAGATTGCTGAACGGCTCAATTTGTTTCAAGAAAATAATGAGGAAGAATTAGAACAATGGGTTCGCGATGTATTAGCTACCATGCCCGACAAAGTTGCCGAATTCAAAAAAGGTAAATTAGGACTAATCGGCTTATTTGTTGGTGCTGTCAAGAAAAAAAGTAATGGGAAAGCTGATCCGCAAAAAATTGTACAGATAGTCGAACAGGTGTTATCGAGCACCAAATAATTATTTATTAGGAATAGGGATATTGTTGAATAGATATACTTTCTTATAATCTATATTGCATTATAATTTAAGACACTTCGTTAGTTATTCGCTCATGTTTTAAAAATCTTGAAATTAATATACAATGAAAAATCTACTTCCCTCACTTAGTTTATTAATACTATTGCTGTTATCTTGTAAGAAAATTGCCAATAACAATAACAATAATAATAATAATAATAACAACAGTTCACTGATCACTGGGTTTGCAGTAAACATCAAAATTTTAACACCCATTATTTCCACACAGGACACTGGTAAATTTTCTTTGACCATTACCAGTACTGATATATCCAATAATGCTACTTATATTTATTCAATAGTCAGCAAGGATACGGTTTATGATTATGTAAAAAATAAAGTGTATTACGGACCGAGCAACGACACTTTAGCCACTACGGCAAATGCCCCCATATCAAATTATCAGTTAGGGCTAATAACAAAGATGGTTAATCCCGCACGAACCGTAGTGGTTGCAATACAAAATTATATTAATCAGGCTACGGTTACTAAAAATATTGAGTTTGCCGTAGCCCTCCCGTTTGTCGTTAATGTATTAACACCGATTATTTCAACACAGGACACCGGTAAATTTTCTTTGACCATTACCAGTGCTTATACAATAGATAACGCCGCTTATATTTATTCGATAGCAAACAATGATACGATTTATGATTATGAAAAAAACCGACCGTATTATGGACCGAGCAACGACACTTTAGCCACTACGGCAAATGCCCCCATATCAAATTATAAATTAGGACTGATAACGAAGAAGATTAACCCCGCACGAACCATAGCAATTGCGATAGAAAATTACAATAATCAGTTTACCGCTAATGCCAATATTCAGTTTAATGTTATGCCCATTATCCTTGGTTTTGCAGTTGGTAGCAATGGAGTCATCTTAAAAACCACAACTGGAGGAAGCAATTGGCTTGTTATAGGTAGTTCTACTAATAATACACTTAATAGTATTTCTTTTTTTTCAAAACAAGGAATTATAGCTGGCAATAACGCTACCGTTATTTATACCCAAGATAGTGGCACAACCTGGACACGAAATAGTAACCTACCTATTACATTTGGGTCCCTATTAGGTGCTAGCTACTACAATACCGACACGGCATTCATTGTTGGACAAGTTGTTAGTAATTCTTATCCACGAGTAGCAATACTCCTGTACACAAATAATGGTGGACAAACTTGGACACAAGTGAGCAATGCGTCACTTGGATTGACTTGGTTGATATCATCTCCACGAGCAATTGCTTCTGTACCATCAGCTTCTACAATCCTAACGGGCGGTCAGTATCAAAATCGCACTATCAATCGATTTGGTTCAGCTGTTCAAGGTGTAGGAATAGTCAAAGATGGGGTATCTTGTTCCTCTTGCGTCCTCATAACGAGTATAAGTTTCTTTGCTAACACCGGTATTGCGGTAGGTTATTATGATCAAGGTGCAGAAACATCATTTTACAGCACCGCTATCAGTCGTGCTACAACCGGCCGTTCATGGACAGCACTCACCCCTCCGTTCACATCTCAAATACTTAAGGGGGTAGCCCTATCTTCAGCCACCAAC
>JASGCP010000092.1:0-3846 GCA_030053995.1 Phycisphaerales bacterium | reverse complement strand
GCTCATGTTTTAGAAATCTTGAAATTAATGTACAATGAAAAATCTGCTTCCCTCACTTAGTTTATTAATACTATCGCTGTTATCTTGTAAGAAAATTGCCAATAACAATAATAATAATAATAACAATAGTTCACTGATCACTGGGTTTGCAGTAAACATCAAAATTTTAACACCCATTATTTCCACACAGGACACTGGTAAATTTTCTTTGACCATTACCAGTACTGATATATCCAATAATGCTACTTATATTTATTCAATAGTCAGCAAGGATACGGTTTATGATTATGTAAAAAATAAAGTGTATTACGGACCGAGCAACGACACTTTAGCCACTACGGCAAATGCCCCCATATCAAATTATCAGTTAGGGCTAATAACAAAGATGGTTAATCCCGCACGAACCGTAGTGGTTGCAATACAAAATTATATTAATCAGGCTACGGTTACTAAAAATATTGAGTTTGCCGTAGCCCTCCCGTTTGTCGTTAATGTATTAACACCGATTATTTCAACACAGGACACCGGTAAATTTTCTTTGACCATTACCAGTGCTTATACAATAGATAACGCCGCTTATATTTATTCGATAGCAAACAATGATACGATTTATGATTATGAAAAAAACCGACCGTATTATGGACCGAGCAACGACACTTTAGCCACTACGGCAAATGCCCCCATATCAAATTATAAATTAGGACTGATAACGAAGAAGATTAACCCCGCACGAACCATAGCAATTGCGATAGAAAATTACAATAATCAGTTTACCGCTAATGCCAATATTCAGTTTAATGTTATGCCCATTATCCTTGGTTTTGCAGTTGGTAGCAATGGAGTCATCTTAAAAACCACAACTGGAGGAAGCAATTGGCTTGTTATAGGTAGTTCTACTAATAATACACTTAATAGTATTTCTTTTTTTTCAAAACAAGGAATTATAGCTGGCAATAACGCTACCGTTATTTATACCCGAGATAGTGGCACAACTTGGACACAAAATAGCAACCTACCTATTGCATCTGGAGGACTGTTAGGGGCTAGCTACTACAACACCGACACGGCATTCATTGTTGGACAAGCCTTGCCTTATCCAAGTGCATCACCAATACTCCTACGCACTAATAATGGTGCACAGACTTGGACACAAGTGAGCAACAGTGTACTAAATTGGTCATTAACATTTCCACGAACAATTACATCTATACCCTCCGCTTCTACAATCCTAACCGGTGGTCAGTATCAAACACGCACTACCAATCAATTTAGTTCAGCTGTTCAAGGCGTAGGAATAGTCATAGATGGGGTATCTTATTCCGCTCGTGTCCTCATAACGAGTATAAGTTTCTTTGCTAACAGCGGTGTTGCGGTAGGTTATTATGATAACAATAACGAAACAGCATTTTACGGTACCGCTATCGTTCGTGCTACAACCGGCCGTTCATGGACACCACTCAGCCCTCCGTTCACATCTCAAATACTTAAGGGGGTAGCCCTATCTTCAGCCACCAACGGTGCTACGGTGGGAACAGCAGGTGCTATAGCCTATACTACTGATGGGGGAGATACTTGGGCAACAGCCAATAGTCCTACTACGCAAGAATTAAACAGTGTTGCTTTTTATTCAGCTACCAATGGTATCGCCGTAGGTGCAAATGGGACAATACTTCAAACAACCGATGGCGGACAATCGTGGACACTTATTCAAAGTCCTACTACAGAAACTTTAAATGGCGTTACTTTTTTATCTAACTAATCGATGATTTACAACTAGTTTTTAACACAACAAAATATTATCATCAATAAGACACTTCGTTAGTTATTCGCTCATGTTTTAGAAATCTTGAAATTAATGTACAATGAAAAATCTGCTTCCCTCATATAGTTTATTAAATATTTACTAAAAATATGTGAAAAAGTATGTAATTTGCGATTTTGAATTAGGCGTATTTGTAGTATTTAATATATGATAAGGAAAAACAAGCAATCAAGTGCTATGTGGCAAGTATAATATGGTTTCCGAACTATATCGTCTTAAAAACTAGTGCAATCGATATTTCTTACAGTTGTTGTTGTTAAATAGTTGTTAACATATTTTACATTTTTTGTTAATAAAAAATATTTGCTATATTTGATATTTAAGTGAAAAAATACTATAAACTTAATTTTGTACAATTATTACATGAAAAATAAATTATCGTTTTTAAAAAAATGTACTTACGCCATTTTCATTTTTGTTTTATGTGCAAGTTTAATTGGTGTTTTTAGCTTTACTGATAACAAAATAATTGCCAATACAAACGATCAGTATTATGGCTATTTATCGGCCAATGACAAAAATTTTTATACCGATTCAATCAAAACATTTTATAATAAGTTTCTAAAGAAATATGGATTTAATGGGGATTTCCTCGTTGCCAAAAATGGTAAAATTCTTTTCGAGCAGTATTCGGGCTTATATAATTTTAGGACTGAAGATTCTATAACACCATTTACACCTATACATTTAGCTTCTATTTCTAAAACATTTACTTCAGCAGCCATATTAAAACTATATCAAGATGGTAAGCTGGCTTTAGATGATAATGTTGATAGTTATTTCCCTAATTTTCCTTACCACAACATTACAATACGACTGTTACTTTGTCATCGTAGTGGTTTACCGAACTATGTTGATTTGTTAGAAAGTGGCGGTCCGGTAAAGCAGTACTTAACCAATGAAGATGTACTAGATTACTTTATATACCAACATCCTAAAATGATGTTCCGACCCAATACCAATTTTAAATATTGTAATACTAATTATGTGCTCTTGGCTTTGATCATTGAAAAAATAACTGGTATGTCCTTGCCTGATTATTTGAATGATAGTATTTTTAAGCCTTTGGGGATGAAAAACACCTATGTCTTTAGTGAAAAAAATAAGGATGCTTATACGCCATCTTATACGCGTTCGCTGGTTCCTTATTCTTTAAGAAAATTAGATTGTGTCTATGGTGATAAAAATGTTTACAGTACAGCTCGAGATTTATTATTGTGGGATGATGCCCTTTATACCCATAAAATTTTAAATCAAGATGTTGAAAACTTGGCATTTCAAGGCTGTAGTCCTCATAATTCTACGAATAAAAATTATGGCTTAGGATGGCGCATTTTTGATGACGGCAAAGTGAAATTTGTTTATCATAATGGTTGGTGGCATGGTAACAATACATCATTTATTCGCTTAATAGGCGATACCGCGACCATTATTGTATTGAGTAATAAAAAGGATTTCTTGGCTTACAAAGCAAAAAAGTTAGCAGGATTATTTTATGTTACCATTCCGCCTAGTGACGACAAGGAAGAAATGCAACCCGTTAGTACGCAAGAAGGCGATGATGAAGGAACGGAAGCCCGCGGGCGTAGCCAGTTGCAAACTCCAGTGCCTGTAAAAGCGAATGTGCCTTACTAATCGGAAAATATAAAAGTAAAGAAAGTGTCAACAGATTTAGTAGCACCCATTATAGCAACTAACGCTACATGTTCCCGAACATCGAATCGAACAAGTGGGCATATAACTACTCACAACACTAATTGCAGAAAAAATCTGACTACCAGTAGTACAACAATCATCCGTGCAGAACCCATAATCATAACCACCCATAATAGCCTTTAGGGATTCATTTTTTTAGATCATCTCTTTTTAGAATAGTACCCTAAAATCAGGCTCTATGAAGAAATGAGTGGGTAAGTGAGTTACATTTTATATTTGATTACCGTTGAGGATATAGACAAAACACCCTCATAGGAAGGGTGTTGCAAAACAAGGCGAACGAAGTGGCTATCGAAAATGGGCAGAGG
>JASGCP010000005.1 GCA_030053995.1 Phycisphaerales bacterium | reverse complement strand
AGTTCCTTTTTTTTTGTAACTTTGCATGCTTTCTCACACGAAACTTAGTAATGCCTTTTTTTTTTTCTGTCTCTATTATTTTTTTTTTCTGTCTCTATTATGTTTTTTTCTTGTAAAAAAGATATAAGTAATCCGGTGCCAAATAATAATGCAAACTTAGCTGTAATAGTGGGCGGTTGGAATGTGCAAAAGGGTTTATTTTCTTATACGAATGACGGTGGGACAAATTGGACATCTGCTCAACAAATTAGTGGGTTTACAGGCTTCATTTTTTCAGTTTCTTTCCCATCACAAAAAACTGGTGTAGCTGTAGGCGAATTTAAAAATAACACCAATTCTGCCGGTGTTTATTCTACTACGAATGACGGAGGACTGACTTGGTCGTCTGTTCGATCAATTCAAGGATGGATATATGGTATTTATGCGGTTGGTTTTTCAACATATTCAAACGGTGTTGCCGTAGGGTATGGCGGACAATATGCTACTACCAACGACGGTGGAAATACATGGTCATCTGCAAAGAGGGATATTGTAAATTGGAATTCGCCTGACATAGGTCTTTATGTAGATGTTAATAAAGTTGTATTTACATCGGCTTCAAATGGAATATTAGTAGGCGGGAACGGACAATACGCAAACACGAGTGATGGCGGAAATACATGGTCTAATGCATTAGGTATCGCAAAATTTGCGGATATTCGATCGGTGGCATTTTCTACTCAATTGAACGGGGTAGCAGTAGGTAATGATACGAGTTCGCCTTTCTATGGTGTTTATTCATATACAAGCGACGGTGGACAAAACTGGTCTGATGGAACCATTATAACTGGGTTTAGGAATATTAAAGATGTGGCATTTTCAACATCACTAACCGGAGTCGCAGTAGGAACCACTACCAATAATGTAGGTGCCTATTCATATACCCTTGACGGTGGAAAAACATGGTCTGATGCAGTAACTATTACTGGTTCTGCTAATATCACGGCCGTTAGCTTTGCAAATTCATCGAATGGTATTGCTGTTGGTTATGATCCGAATTATGCGGGTATATATATCCGGACAACTGATGGTGGAAAAACATGGTCTTCCCCTCAAACAATCAGCGGGTGGGATGGTGCCGGTGCTTTTCAATCAGTTGCATTCCCCTATTCTTACAGGTTGTTTTAATGTAGCATATAAAAAAAATCAATATGACGCAGGATTAGGAGATTAGGGATTTACATTTACCTGTTTTTCTTGGTTTAAATTAAAATAAATTGTAGCTTTACCTTTTTTTATTAAAAAAGTATGAAATATTACAGCTTATTAGCTATCATGGTAGTTATTACCATAGTGTCTGCTTGTGTAAAAGCGAATATATCTAAAGTACCAGATTCAATAAAAAAACCTTTTACTGTTTCAATTGCGGTAAAAAATAACCAACTCAATCTATTAGCCGGTGATGATACGGCTACAATAAATATTACTATCAACAGTCCTTATCAAGGTGCCTCGTACATCATTACCGCAAGTGATACAACTATGTACGATGGTGCCCCAGTATTACCTAATGATACAATAGTAAAAAATGCACAGGTCGCTGTTAACTACGCAGTTGGGTATGCTTCTAAGGTTCCAAATTCTATGAAAGTACTAACTTTTACTGTTACAGAAAATAATGGTACATCGGTACAAGAAAAAGTTACATTTAATGTAACAACAGGATTTGCCGTAAATATAGCTCCTACAAGCCAAAGTATCCTATTTGGTAATAGAGACTCGCTTGTCATTAGCATAACTACTGATGGTACTCTTTCTGGTAGCTATACAATTGGTTTTAGTGATACCGTGTATTATCAATCTATGCAATATGCCCCCAATACGCCTATAACATTGCGGAATCCTAAAACAGATACACTTACCTACTTAGCTATTACCGCTCCTTTTAATGCACGAGCAAATCAATTAAGCTATTCTGCTACCTATACTTCAGTAGATAAACCACAAATAGGTAATGTAACGATCAATCTCTTGAATAATTCATTTACACCGGTAATTACACCAAAGCAAAATGATATTTACATAGGCTTTTTTGATACGGTTACTATTGCTATTAGTAATTCAGTTAACCTCAATACCACCTATTCTTTACAAATAGACAGTGCATTCACTTACAAAGGGGTAGCTTATGCTGCAGGTAGTAGGATTATGTTGCAAAATATAAGAGGTAATAACGGCTTGGATAGTATTGTGTTTAAAGGAAATGTTTCAGGTGCATTTGCTCCAACACTTACTATAAAAAACTCGTTGATTGATTCCAATATAACCATTCAAACACAAAAATTACAATTAACGGTTGTGAACAATTCATTTACACCAGTAATTACACCTAATCAGACTAATATTTATAGAGGGGGATTTGATACAACTACTATCGCTATGACCAATGCTGTTAACCCAAATACTACTTACTCTTTAAGAATAGATAGTGCCTTTATTTACAAGGGCGTAGCTTACGCAGCGGGTAGTAGGGTCGTTTTGCAAAACATAAGAGGTAACAATGGCTTGGATAGCATCGTGTTTAAAGGAAATCTTTTAGGTGCATTTGCTCCAACACTTACTATAAAAAACCAATTCGTTGATTCTAATACAACAGTTCAAACACAAAAATTGCAATTGAATGTTATTAATTCTCTAACATTAGTAAGTCCTGCCAACGGTGCTACTAACCAGCCCGTACAGCCTATTTTTGTATGGGAGAATGTCAACCCCGCTATTACTTCCTATGCACTTTACTATGGGACTAACCCGAATAATTTAACACGAGATACTAGAAACTATACCGATAATACTAATCTTAGTGATACCGTGCGCGTTTCTCCTGATGGCTTAGCTTCGCCTTATCTAAACTATGCTACACAATACTATTGGAAAATAGTTGGTATCAATACAAGTGGGGAACGAGTTGATAGTCTTACTAGTAGTTTTACTGTTAGAAATGCAATTAATTTGAATATGGCAAGAGCATCCTTTGGTTTGGTATCTTATAATGATATACCGCTTTATGCCATAGGGGGGGTAGAAACAAACCCACTGCGCAGTGTAGAATCTTTTAATGGCATTAGTACTTGGACAAATACAGTATCTGATTTAAATATACCACGGTCTTATTTTGGAACAGTTGTATATAACGACAGTATCTATGCAGTGGGAGGCTTTGATGGTTCGGCTTATACTGACAGCGTAGAAACATTTAACAACACCGCAACGGGTTGGCAAAAATCTACACAAACACTGAATACGAGAAGAGAGGGCTTGGGTGTGGCCGTGTACAATGACAGCATATATGCCGTAGGTGGATATGATGGAATTTCTGATTTTAATAATGTAGAGGTATTTAGCACCGCAACTGGTTGGCAAAATTCTGCTCAAACATTGAATACAGCAAGAAGGAATTTTGGCTTAGTAGTTTATAATGGTAACCTCTATGCAATAGGAGGCTATAACGGCTCTTATCTTAGCTCCGTAGAGGTATTTAACACGGCAAGTGGTTGGCAAACAGCTATACAAACACTGAATACCGCAAGATTTGGATTTGGCGTAGTAACTTATAATAACAATATTTATGTTGTAGGGGGATTCGCAGCAGGACCTAGTCTTCTTAATAGCGTAGAATTTTTTAATGGTAACAGTTGGCAATATTGCACCCCTATGCCAACTGCAAGAACAGGATTAAGTTTTGCAGAATATAATGGTCTATTATACGCAGTAGGAGGATACGACGGCTTCAACTCATCTAACGCTTTCTCTATCGTAGAAATTTATAATCCTGCAACAAATCAGTGGCAGTAAGCCGCTTTAATGTAGCCTATTAAAAAAATCAATATGATGCAGGATTATGTGTTTACAGTAACAGAACGATTTTGTCGTTATGTTACTATTGATACTACTAGTGATCCAAATAGCAATACTTATCCCTCTACGCCTAAACAAAAGGATTTGGCAAAATTATTGGGTAAAGAATTGCATGAATTAGGGTTGCATCCAATAGTAGATGAATTTGGTTATGTTTATGCTTGTTTGCCCGCCAATACAAAAAAAAGTTTTACACCTATTGCTTTTATAGCACATATTGACACAACCAGCGATTGCTCAGGAACAGGCGTTAAACCAATTATTCATCGTTCTTATCATGGGCAGGATATAGTATTACCTGATGATCATAATCAGGTGTTATCGCCTCGCGATATGCCTTATTTATTAACACATCTTGATAAAGATATTATTACCGCAAGCGGAAAAACTTTATTAGGTGCAGATGATAAAAGTGGACTTGCCGTAATTGTTGATATGGTACATTATTTTTATATCCATCCTGATATAGAACACGGCGATATTTTTATTGTATTTACACCCGATGAAGAAATTGCTCGCGGTACCGCTAAAATTGATATGGATAAAATAAAAGCACAATATGCTTATACACTCGATGGTGGGGCTTTAGGTACTATTGAAGATGAATGTTTTAACGCACGTGCTTTGACGCTAACAATCAAGGGTGTGAGCTTTCATCCCGGTGCCGCTAAGGATCGGCTTATTAACCCAATTAAATTAGCAGCCCGCATTATTGACGAGTTACCTGCTCAACTTGCCCCAGAACATACGGAGGGACGACAAGGTTTTATTCATCCCCATAAAATTGAAGGTTCTGCAACGGATTGTCAAATTCATTTCCTTCTACGCGATTTTGATGTTAGACAATTGACTGTTTATGAAGATTTGATTCGATTAACAACTGAAGAAGTATTGAAAAAATATCAATCTGCTGGTTACCATATTGCCATAACAGAACAGTATAAAAATATGAAGATCGTATTAGATCAGCATCCGCAGGTTATGAAATTGGCTGAAGATGCTTGTAAAAAAGCACTGGTTCCTGTAAAGAACAAACTAATCCGTGGCGGTACAGATGGCAGTCTTTTAAGTTTTATGGGACTTCCTACGGCTAATATTTTTACAGGACAACAAGCTATTCATAGCTGTAAGGAGTGGATCGGCGTAGAAGATATGAAGTCCGCAGTTAAAGTTCTGGTTGCATTAGTTCAATTGTATGTGGCAGAATGAGGGTGGTAACATAACTTATTTTATTCCAAATATCGGTTCTATGACGAAAAGGGTGGGGGTAACTTATCTTAATTTTATATTGATTACCATTGAGCATATAGCTGGAATGCCCTCAGAGGAACGTCCTTGCAAAACAAAGCGAATGAAGTGCCCATCGAAAATGGACGGTGACGAATATATCAAAAGAAAGCGAATGGTTTCGATATGACAATAGTAAAATTATTAATAAACTACACCCAATTAACCATTATCCATTATTCCAATATTCTTCTTACCTTTGTAAAAAATTAAACCTAAAATAATTCTTATGATGTCTCGCTTTTTTCGTTGCATTTTTTTTGTGTTGTTTATTGCACTATTTGTACTATCATCCTGTAAAAAAGCCTCGCAATTATCAGGCAATTCTGATATACCTATTAATACAGACCCTTATTTTGGCGCTATTGTGGGAACATATAATGCACAAGGTGTTTATGCTTATACTTATGATGGTGGTGTTACTTGGTCGCCCGTAATGAATTTACCTGGTATTGATACCCCCAATTCTATTAATTTCTCATCTTTGACAATTGCATTTGTAGCCGGTGATACAACCATCGACGGGCAAAATCAAGCCGTTGTAGTGATGAGTAACGATGGTGGTGAAACATGGGGAACACCCATGAATATCGAAGGCATGGCTACTATTCGTGATATTATTACCGTATCAAATACCCCCGATACGATCGTAGCAGTAGGTGCTAGTAGTACGGTTGCCGGTGAAGGTGCCTATGCCTTCTCGCCACATTTCGGTCAACATTTTACAACGATTGCCAACATTACTGGTTCTACTTCCCCACTTGTAGCCGTTGATTTTGCTACAAATAATATTGGACTTGCCGTTGGTGCCCAATATTATACGCGGACAAGAGACGGCGGTGCTACTTGGTCATCTGCAGTTCCGTTTTCAGGATTTGCCAAAATTACCGGCGTTGCTTTTTCAACCCGGTCAACCGGAGTGATTGTAGGAATAGATGCTACAAATCAGGCTCTGTATTCATTTACGGAGGACACCGGAAATACTTGGACTCCACCTGTTGCAATTCCGCAATTTATAAATGCTACGGTTAATAAAGTTGTATTTACTAATGCGGCGAATGGATTGATTGCTGGAAGTAGTAATACAATGCCTGTATATGCTTATACTTCAGATAGCGGAAGATTATGGAGTAATGTTCAATATTTTCCTAATTTTACCAATGATACAATTGCTAGCGTATCCTTTTCTACAAATACCTATGGGGTAGCGGTGGGTAAGGACGGTCGATTAGTTATTACGAATAGTAATATTAATACATGGTCGTCTCCATTATCTATAATCAGTGGAAATATTCGCGTAAGAGATATCGCCTTTCCAAATGTTTATTCCCCATATTAGAAATTAATGTACATGGTATTGTTGTGTTTATATTTTGTGAATCAATAATTGTTTTATGATAATAGATTTAAGGAGCGACACCGTTACTAAACCAACCCCGGAGATGCTGGCGTATATGATGAAGGCTCGTGTTGGTGATGATGTTTATGGCGATGATGAGAGTACGAATGAATTAGAAACTACCGCAGCTAATATTTTTGGTAAACAGGCCGGATTGTTTTGTGCAAGTGGTACTTTATCAAACCAATTAGCTATTAAAGCACATACAAACCCCGGTGAAGAAGTTTTGTGTGCTAAAAATTCGCATGTTTATTTGTACGAATGTGGTGGCATAGCTGTTCATAGTGCTTGTTCTGTTAATTTGATTGACGGGGATTTTGGTAGAATGACCGCTAAACAGGTAGCTGAAAATATTCGCCTCCCCGATATTCACAATACCGCTACCTCATTGGTCGTTGTTGAAAATACAAATAATAGGGGCGGTGGCTCATGTTATGAGTTGTCTGAATTAGAAGCTATTAAGGATGTTTGTCATAAGTATAAAATAGCCTATCACATGGACGGCGCCCGAATATTTAACGCATGTGTGGCAAAACATATCGCACCAATATCAGTTGGCGTTTTGTTCGACTCTGTTTCAATATGTCTGTCGAAAGGTTTAGGTGCCCCAGTAGGTAGTCTTTTGTTGGGAACTGAAGATTTTATACAGAAAGCCAGAAAGTATCGTAAACTTTTTGGTGGTGGTATGCGACAATCCGGTTATTTAGCTGCTGCCGGTATGTATGCTTTGGTGCATCATGTGGACAGGTTAAAAGAAGACCATGATAAAGCTCAAGCCATCTTTCACGCCCTTGCTTCTAAGAGTTTTATTAATGATATTTATCCAGTCGCTACCAATATTATTATTTTTTCATTACACGATAAGTATAATGCACATCAATTTCATCTATACCTTAAAAGTAAGGGGATTTTAACTTCGGTGGTGTCCAATACACAAGTTCGTATGGTTACCCATTTAGATGTATCGTTTCAACAGATAGACCGCGTTGTTGATATAATAAAAAATATATAGTGTTGCCCACTATCGTCACTTAAAACTGCGTACATGTTACCAAGACAAAATCCTACGACCACCGTTGCATGGCATTTGTTAGCTAAGCATTATTTATCCTTGCGACAACACACTCTTGTGGATTTATTTCAGCAAGATCCTAATCGTTTTGATAAGCTTTCGTATCGTATCGAAAAGATGGTGGTTGACTTTTCTAAAAATTATCTTACACAAGAGACTATTGATTGTTTTGTTAAACTAGCACGCACATTAAATCTAAACCAATCGATTGAGGCACTGTTTAATGGTACACGCATTAATGAAACAGAGGATCGTGCTGTGTTACATACGGCTTTGCGGGATTTGTCAAATACTAAAATTCTTGTTGATGGAAATGATATCCGACCTGATATCGCACGCGTAAAAAAGCAAATGAAGCAATTTACGCATAAAGTACATAGCGGTACTTGGCTTGGTTATACGAAAAAGAAAATAAAATATATTGTTAATATAGGCATTGGCGGTAGTGATTTAGGACCGCAAATGGTTACGGAAGCCCTTAAACCATTTATGCAGAAGGGTATTACAAGTTATTTTGTTAGTAATGTGGACGGCTATCACTTGTCGCAGGTTTTAGAGCATGTTAAACCCGCAGAAACTTTGTTTATTATTGCATCAAAAACATTTACTACACAGGAAACAATGACCAACGCGTATTCGGCTCGTTCTTGGTTTTTACAACATGCACACAATGAAAAACATATCGTGAAGCATTTTGTAGCCATTAGTACGAATAAACAAGAGGTTGTTAAATTTGGCATTGCCCCTGATAATATGTTTGTTTTTTGGGATTGGGTAGGCGGTCGTTTTAGTCTCTGGAGTGCCATTGGTTTATCAATAGCTCTGTCGATTGGCTATAAGAATTTTGAAGAGCTATTATCGGGTGCTTATGTGGCTGATAAACATTTTCGGTTTACGCCTTTTGAACATAACATCCCCTTTCTGATGGCAATGATTAGTCTTTCTTATACGCATTTTTGTGGTGCAACAGCCGAAGTGGTGATTCCTTACAGTCAGCTGTTGCATCGTTTAACGCCTTATTTGCAACAGGCTTGTATGGAAAGTAATGGTAAATCTGTTGCTCGTGATGGCACACCCGTTCATTATCCTACAAGTGGTGTTATTTGGGGTGAACCGGGTACCAATGGCCAACATGCTTTTTTTCAAATGTTGCATCAGGGTACTTCATTGATCCCTGCCGATTTTATAGCGGTTGTTAAGTCGCACAATTCATTACAGCATCATCAGCCTATTTTATTATCTAATTTTTTTGCACAAACAGAAGCATTAATGACCGGCAAATCTGAAGCAGTTGTTCGGGCAGAATTAGAAAAACAAGGACTCGCCGAGCTAATGATACAAAAACTTTTACCGCATAAGGTTTTTAAGGGAAACCACCCTTCTACCTCTTTTTTAATTGAGGATCTAACCCCAAAAAACTTGGGTGTTTTGATTGCTTTATATGAACATAAAATTTTTGTTCAAGGTTGTGTGCTCAATATTTTTAGCTTTGATCAGTGGGGTGTTGAGCTGGGTAAGCAATTGGCTAATAAAATTTTACCGGAACTGTTGTCCGCAAAACCTGTTCGTACTCATGACTCTTCTACGAATGGACTTATTCAGACTTATAAGAAAATGCGAAAATGAGTTTCTATGACGCAAACATCATACACCCTCTTTTTATGGATACATTTTTGAGCTGAGATTGATGAAATCTTGAATACTTAACTGCTCGGCTCGTTTATCAAATAACGAATCTTGTAATAAATCTTTATGAAAGAGCATCGACAGGGCATTGCGTAGTTTTTTGCGCCGTTGATTAAAGGCACATTTAACAAGTGCCGTGAATTGATTTTTGTTGTTTAGTAAAGGAGCAGGCTCGATCCTTTTACAAGCAATTACAGCTGACATGACTTTCGGAGGTGGATTAAAACAGGTGGGGGGAACATCAAACAAATACGATACCTCATAAAATGTTTGTAATAATACACTTGTTACCCCATAATCTTTGTTGTTTGGTTGAGCACTTAGCCTTGTAGCAACTTCTTGCTGGAACATGCCAACAAAGAAAGGTACTTGTTGTCGCCAATCTAAAATCTTAAAAATAATTTGTGATGAAATATTGTACGGGAAGTTGCCAATAATACCAAACTCATCTTTAAAAGGGGAAACGGCTTTCAAAATATCGCCATGAATAAGTTGTTGATCTGTCCATGTCCATTTCTTGTTTAAATAGGCTAATTTATCGTCATCTATTTCAATTGCTTTAAAATTAATATGGGGTATTTGCAACAATCCTTCTGTTAATGCACCTATACCAGGTCCAATTTCAAGCAGGTTTATAAATTGATACGTATAGAGTTGATCAATTATTCTTTTGCAAATACTCTTGTCTTGTAAAAAGTGTTGCCCTAAACTTTTTTTTATTTGATACTGCAAATAGAACTATTTTGATTAAATAATAGTTTCAATACCTTTTTCATGTAAAAAAATCTTCCATAATCGTAGGCTATTGCCCTTTAGTACTCTTGGAAATTTATTTTGCGACCCTAATTTTCCTTGTTTTTCTAAAAATTCGATAAAATAAGAATGTGATATCAAGGTTACAAAAACATCTTGTAAAGCACTGACTCTTTCTACAGCATAATCATCATTCATTTTTTTTAAGTATCCATCTAATAGCGATTGAACAGAAGTGGCCGATAACCCTTTATCTTCACAGGATAGAAACCAATGATGGGCAAAGTTGTTTTGGTAGCGACCGCCATATACCGTAAATTCATTAAAAGAAGTATTCAGTTCTTCACCAACTAAATGGACAGCTCGCGTCATGTTGTCAACACTTAAATGCTCGCCTACTAAACTTAGAAAATGCTTAATGCGACCGGTAATGATAATTTCTGCTTTTTTCTTATCGACAAAACGAATCGTATCACCAAGTATATAGCGCCACGCCCCAGCAACAGATGATAAGATGATGGCATATTCTTTGTTTTCTTCAACGCTGTTTAAGAGGTGTACAGTAGGACCCTTTAGTAAAGTCCCCTCTGCATTAAAATTATGATCATCAAAAGGAATAAATTCAAAGAATAAGTTTTGGTTTGTTACTAATTTAAGATTGTTGCTTTGTTGTTTACTTTGATAGGCAATAAAACCTTCACTCGCTAAATAGGTTTCAATATAAGTTATCGGTTTGCCAAGTAGCTTGTCAAAACTTTTTTTATACGGTTCAAAACTCACCCCACCATGTACAAAATAACAAAGATTGGGCCATATAACATGAATGTTTGGAACTTTATAATGGTCGATAATCATTTGAATACAAATTTGTATCCAAGAAGGTACGCCTACTAAAACGCCAATATCCCATTTTGGAGCTTGTAGTACAATTTTCTGTAACTTTTTATTCCAATCAGATTCTTGTGATATTTTTTTACCCGGTTTGTAAAAAGGTGAAAACCAAAATGGTGCTTTCTTAGCAGATATTCCGCTCCAATCGCCTGCATAATAATGGCCTGTTTTTTGTAGTTCCGTACTTCCCCCCAACATGAGCCAACCTTTTCCAATGCTTTTGTAAGATATTTTTTTATAATTCCATAAAGTCATGAGGTAGCGAAACATGGTTTTGCGATTCCCCTTAATCATATCATCCGTAATCGGTATGTATTTGCTACTAGCATCACTTGTGCCACTGCTGAGTGCAAAATAAACAATCTTCCCAGGCCAACAAATGTTTTTTTGTCCTTCTAAAGTTTTATACCACCATGTTTTATAAATTTCGTTGTAATCCACAATGGGTACTTGCTGT
This sequence comes from Phycisphaerales bacterium, assembly GCA_030053995.1. Classification (GTDB taxonomy): domain Bacteria; phylum Bacteroidota; class Bacteroidia; order Chitinophagales; family Chitinophagaceae; genus JASGCP01. The sequence continues at coordinate 33,877 of JASGCP010000005.1, read as the reverse complement.
TGAAACTGTTCGTATGGTTTAGTACTGTCTAATATCTCTTTGAAGTTATATTTTTTACCAAATTCAGTATTTTGGGCTTTCCGAATCAGTTTTTTTAAAATACGTAGTTGTTGTTTGTTGCTATCTATCGGATAAGTAAGAACTTTTAAACTGGTAAATATTTTTTGTGAACTGTTTATTTTTTTTAAACGCGTAAGCATAGTAGCTATTATTGCATAATTTATAAGCAAAATTATACTTTTTAAGTTGTCTTTTTACTAATACTTTCTAATTCTGTTCAGCTATTCCTAAAAAATATAAAGCGCATTTTTGTGTCGGGGGCAGTGGGGTATTCTTTTTTTATGTGTTAATAGAACGAGCAGTAAAGAATGCGATTGTTTTTTGTACAATATTGTATAAGGTAAGAAAAGATGATGTAACTTTTGCATATTTTATAAAGTAAGATTCTTTTTTGAATTATATGAGTCAAAACAAAGTTGGGCTAAAGCGTGTATTATCTCAAGGAGATCTTATTTTTTTTGGTATAGCTGCCATAGTCGGTGCAGGTAGTTTTAGCTCAATAGGTGTCGCTTGTTATCAAGGTGGGTTGGGTGTTGTTTTTTTGTTTTTATTTTGTGCGGTCGCCTCTATTTTATCCGCTTTATGTTATGCAACTTTTGCAGCACGTTATCCTGTTAGTGGTAGTGCTTATACCTATGCCTACGCATCTATGGGCAAAACGATGGGCTGGATCGTCGGCTGGTTGTTAATATTAGAGTATTCCCTTGCTAATGTGTATGTAACTTTTGCTTGGAGTGATTATCTAACAACTAGTTTACATACTATTGGTATTCATATACCCTTATATTTATCTACTTCGTATTGGGACGGTTATGATGCTTTTGTTAATAATAATGTAACCACGGAAGATTATCGAGCATGGCTGGTAGCCCCCCATGTATGGCATTTTAAATTACTCGTTGATCTGCCCGCAATTTTTATCAATATATTAGTGAGTTGTATGGCCTATATTGGTATCTATACATCCAAAAGAATTAATAATGGAATGGTATTGATCAAATTATTTATTCTGTTTTTAGTTGTTGTTGTTGGCGTTACTTTAGTTAAAGCTAAGAATTTATTTACTTGGTTGCCGAACGGTTTTTCTGGAATTATGGGTAGCGTGTCGGCTGTTTTCTTTACTTATATAGGCTTTGATGCTATTTCCACACTGGCGGAAGATGCTAAAAATCCAAAACGGGATGTCCCTCGTTCAATGATTTGGTCGCTTGTTATATCCACGGCAATTTATATAATTGTCGCAATGGTGTTAATCGGTATAGTCGGCTATCGCCAATTAGATGTCGCTGACCCCCTAACCTTTGTATTTATTCCCCAAGGATTTACATTTTTTATTGTGTTGATAGGCATTACAGCACTAATCGCCATGACCAGTGCACTTTTGGCTTTCCAAATTAGTCAACCGCGTGTATGGTTCAGTATGGGACGCGACGGCTTATTGCCGGATAAGTTTGCAACCATACACCCACGCTATCAAACCCCATCTTTTGCTACTTGGATTACTTTTGTATTAATATCTATTTTTATTATTTGTACCGGTAAACAATTAATGCTCGACTTTACAAGCCTTGGTACGATTGTTGTTTTTATTATTATTTGTTTGGGTGTTTTAATTATGGATCATAAAAAAATGTTACCCAAACAAGCTAATACTTTTACTATACCTCATATTCACGGTAAATGGATGATCCCGCTTTTCTTGGCGATCGTAATTTGTATTCAATATGCTAATCCACTTTATTTTAAGGAGTTATTATATCTTGACAATAATGTACCCGGACACCAATCGGATATTTTATTCCATAGTGTAACTAATAAAATAACAACCCTGATCTTTTGGATTATTTTTGTAGTCACAGTGTTGGTGGGAACAATTACTAATCAATCACTCATCCCCTTATTGGGCATTATTACATCGTTATATTTGTTAACGGGTATGGAGTTACGGAATTGGTTATTATTTCTTAGCTGGATACTCATCGGTTTAATTTTTTATTATTATTACGGATATCGAAAAAAAACAATCGTACAGCAACAGGCGTAATTGAATAGAGCAGTCATAAATGATCAATAAAAAATATTACAGGTGTATTTATTAAATCGATCAACAAATAATTTGTATCTTTGCCCGCAGTTACCGTGCTTTAATAATATGTAGCTTATGGCGTCAACAACAAGGTTGGGACATTCAAAAATTATCGGTGAAGCTATTACATTTGACGATGTTTTGGTTGTACCAGCTTATAGCGAAATACATCCTCGCGATGCCATGGTAACAACTACGCTATCTGAAGGTTTTAATTTGCATATCCCAATTGTGTCGGCAGCCATGGATACGGTTACGGAAGTGTCTATGTCGATTGCAATGGCACGTGAAGGTGGCTTAGGTTTTATTCATAAAAATATGCCTTTGCAACAACAAGTAGATCAAATTAAAAAAGTTAAAAGAAGTGAAAGTTGGATTATTTATGATCCCATTACTCTGTACCAAGACGCAACAATTGCTGATGCTATTAAGCTGATGACTGATAATAAAATTGGCGGTATACCAATTGTTGATAAGGACAATGTTTTGGTGGGTATTTTGACAAGCAGAGATTTGCGCTTTCATCATGATGTTACTTTGCCGGTTTCCACAATTATGACTAAAGAGAATTTGATTGTTGCTCATAAGGGTACTGATTTGAAAAAGGCGGAAACCATATTGAAAGCTAATAAAATAGAAAAGATACCAATTGTCGATGATCAACGAAAGCTGGTCGGGTTAATTACGTATAGAGATATGCAACAGGTGAATCGTTTTCCGAATTCGGTAAAGGATGCCTACGGAAGACTACGCGTAGGGGTTGCAGTTGGTATTACCAGCGATGCCGTTGAACGCGTATCGGAGTTGTATAATGCAGGGGTTGATGCCATAGCTTTAGATAGTGCACACGGACATAGTCAGTCCGTAATCAATACTTTAAAATTGGTTCGAGCAAAATATCCTAATTTACCTATTTTGGCGGGTAATGTCGCTACTGGTGCCGGTGCCTTGGCTTTAGCAAAAGCAGGTGCTACTGCTATAAAGGTTGGTATTGGCCCCGGCTCAATTTGTACTACGCGTATAGTAGCCGGTGCAGGCGTTCCTCAAATTACAGCCATCATGGATGTAGCACAAGCACTTGAAAATAGCTCGGTTAAAATTGTAGCAGACGGCGGTATCCGCTATAGCGGTGATATAGTAAAAGCCATAGTAGCAGGGGCGGATATGGTTATGCTGGGTGGATTATTAGCTGGTACAGATGAAAGCCCCGGTGAAGTTATTATCTATAATGGACGAAAATTTAAAGAGTACAGGGGAATGGGGTCAGTAAGTGCTATGAGTGAAGGAAGTAGCGATCGATATTTTCAAGACCATCTAACTGAAAAAAGAAAATTAGTACCCGAAGGTATCGAGGGACGCGTGGCTTATAAAGGTTATCTCTCTGAAGTTATTCATCAATTTGTCGGTGGACTGAAAGCAGGTATGGGCTATTGTGGTGCTCATAATATTGAAGCACTCAAGAAAGCTAACTTTATTAAAGTTACTAATGCCGGTATTAAAGAAAGTCATGCACATGATATTGAAGTTACCAAGGAAGCACCTAATTATTCTATTTAATCTTTTATGGCATTTAATTTAGTTGTACTTTTTAGATATAATTCTATTTTTGAGGGTAATAATGAATCGTTTTTAATAAATAAATTAAAATTGTAGAGATATGACAAACAGCAATAAGTATAAAGTATTTCTCTGTGAAGACGATACTAATTTGGGTAATCTGTTAAAAAAACATCTTGAATTAAATGATTTTGAGGTGATTTTAGAAAGAGATGGACGTGCAGCTTTGAGCGGATTTCATAAGCATACCTACGATATATGCCTTTTAGATGTGATGATGCCCCATGTTGACGGCTTTACCTTGGCTGAGGAAATTCGTAAGGATAACCCCGAAGTCCCGTTATTTTTCATAAGTGCTAAAAATTTAAAAGAGGATATTATAAAAGGTTATAAATTAGGGGCCGATGATTATATCTCTAAACCATTTGATGTTGATGTACTTCTTCATAAAATACGGGCTATCATTAAAAGGCATGAAGATGATAACAACAAACTTTCTAATAGCTCAACAGTTTATAACATTGGTCAATATGCATTTAATACGAACACAAGGGAATTAACTAGTAATGACAAAACAATTGTTTTGTCTCCAAAAGAGTCTAGGTTAATGGAACTCTTGATCGAAGCACAAGGAAATTTAGTATCGCGTGAATTTGCACTTAGGAAAATATGGGGAAGTGATACCTATTTTAATGGGCGCAGTATGGATGTGTATATTGTTAAACTGAGGAAATATCTAAAGGATGACTCTAAACTTGAAATTGTTAATGTACATGGGAGTGGCTTTAGATTAATCACTAATGCTCAAAATTAATATTATTCATCTGTTTATTGATCGGTCTTGATGGCTAAATGGTTGTTTGCAGTACACCTGTATTTTTTTAATCTTTCATAGTTTTTATTAAAGCACCGTGAATACACAATCGTCAATAGTCAAAGTTATTGAATGTCCCCGAGATGCTATGCAAGGAATACAACAACTTATACCTACAATCGATAAAATCAATTATGTAAACAAATTGTTAACTGTTGGCTTTGATACCTTGGATCTGGGTAGTTTTGTTTCAAATAAATGGGTACCACAGATGGCTGATACAGCGGAGGTATTAGGGCACTTGGTCGAATCACCAACTAAAATACTTTGTATCGTGGTGAATATGAAGGGGGCATCGACTGCTATAACTTACGATCGTATTCGTTATCTTGGTTATCCGTTTTCTATATCCCCAACTTTTCAAAAGAAGAATACGAATAATACTATTGACCATGCTTTGATCTTAGTAGATGAACTTGTAGGACTCTGCAAGCAATATCATAAAACCTTGGTGGTTTATACGAGTATGGGATTTGGTAATCCATATAGTGATTATTACAGCCCCCATCTTTTGTACAATTATATTGGGCAATTAGTTGAGAAAGGTGTTTCAATTATATCATTATCCGATACAACCGGCAGTGCAACGCCACCGCTTATAAAAGATATTTTTATGCAAGTATGCTCTGATTATCCACAGGTTGAATTTGGTATTCATTTACATACAAAAAGAGCAGACGCATACGATAAAGTAATAGCGGCTTTACAAGCAGGATGTTTACGGTTTGACAGTACGCTCGGTGGAATAGGGGGATGCCCTATGGCTCAAAATACATTAGTCGGTAATTTGCCAACTGAAGTTTTAATGAGCATCCTATCTGATGCTCAAATGTATAGTACTATTAATCAAGTTATATTAGAAGAATCTCTACAATATGCTAATCGTTTTTTTAAGAATTATAATTATTTGTATTCGTAATTACACTATATGAAATTATTATTGTCATCTTTATTATTGTTATGCGTACTTGTAGGTCAATCAACTACGGTAAAGGTTGTTAATTGGAACTTGGAATGGTTTGGATCCAATACGGCTGGACCTTTAGATAAAGCACAGCAGAATAGTAATGTGCTTGCTATCTGTAAAGAGCTGAATGCTGATCTCTATGCCTTTTGTGAGGTAGTGGATACTAATCGTTTTAAAGATTTAGTGCATCATTTGGGTAGTAAATATAATTATGCATGGTCGTCGTTTTGTTCAGGTGCCGAAAATATATCAGATAAACATTGGGCAAATGGACAAAAACTTGCTTTTGTTTATAATAAGAATATTTTTAAGCATGTTACAGTAAGAGGTATGATGGTTCATGAACATACCGCTTATTATAATTTTGCTAATGGGCGTTTGCCTTTTCTATTATCCGCTTTAGTTACTATAAACAAAAAAAATGTCCCTATTTCTTTTATTTTGATACATGGAAAAGCCGGTAATAGTTATACATCATATTATAGAAGATTTTATGCTACTGATGAATTAGTTGATACCTTGTCCTTATATTTTAGTAATCAATTAGTTTGCTTATTGGGCGATTTTAACGATGATTTATTGCATACTATATCGTATGGGGTTAAAACAAATGAATCATCTTACTTACCTTTGGAAAAATGGTCGCAGGATCACCATGATTATTGGCATTTTCTTACTGAACAATTGAGTGCACGAGGGCAAAAGAGTACAACGCATTATAACTCAGTTATTGATAATCAGGTTGTTTCGAGCCCCTTATTTCAATATTATGTGCCTAATTCAATTCAAATAGATACGGTTGTCGGGCAATGGGTTTCCGATGAAACACTCGAAAAAACAAGTGATCACTATCCTGTTGTAGCACTATATAATTGGTAGCTTGAGCCTAGTTTTAAGTCATGATACGATGTCAATAATACGAGACGGATGGCTAGAACTAATTTAATGCATAATATACCGCACCAACTAATTTATAAGAATTAAGTTTTTTACTTTATTTTTTGCTTGTATCTTTACATTTTTTTGGTATTGACTATTAACTTGCTTTAAGATTTATGTTGAATGACCTTTTTATTTTTTACATAACAACGGGGTATAAGCTGTGGCTAAAAGGAATGCGATAATTGTACAATATTTATTCATAATCTTTGCTTCGTTAAAGTAATATACACTATATGAGATCCTTGCTTGTCATTTTTTTTTTATTGGGTGTTTTTTTGTTACGGGCTCAAATTATTGATAGTTGTTCCATAAAAAATACAACTATTGGTGGGGCAGAGAACATAAGTTTTGATGTCAATTATAAGTGGGGTATAATCAACTTAAATGCGGGCGTTGCTAATTTTACTTGTAAGTTAGAAATGTTTAAAGATAGACCCGTTTTTCATTTAATAGGTGTTGGAACGAGTAATTCAAAATACGACTGGATATTTAAAGTAAGGGATACCTATGAAACTTATATCGATACCATGTCGATGCAACCAGCCAGGTTTGTGCGACGCGTACATGAGGGGGGGACGCAGTTTTATGAAAATGTATTTTTTGATAAGGCACATTCCTTGGCAATAACGGAAACGAAAACTTTCCCTGTCCCTAACTGTATTCAGGATATTTTGAGTAGTATGTGTTATGCTCGTAATATTAATTTTGATACTTTTAAGATTAACCAAAAGGTTTATTTTCAAGTATTTCTAGATAATGAAGTCCAGAATATATTTATAAAGTATTTAGGTAAAGCCATTCTTAAAACAAGGATTGGTAAAATTAATACGATTAAATTTAGCCCCTTATTACTCAAGGGCACCATGTTCCAAGGCGGTGAAGACGCTATGACTATTTGGGTTACTGACGACGATAATCATATTCCTGTAAGAATTGAATCGCCTATTATTGTTGGTAGTGTTCGCGTTGATCTTTCTGATTATTATAATTTGTTGCATCCTTTTAGTGCTTTGATTAATCAGAAAAAAAAAACTGAATAGTGTATGCGGTTTTTTTTCTTTATTATTGTATTAAGCCTTCCTTTTTTAATATGTGCTCTACTTTTGTAACGGTTTCAGCTAAATGATCATTTACTAATTTGTATTGAAATGATTTCTTAGATGCTATCTCTATCGTAGCTTTAGCAAGTCTTATTTTAATATTCGTAGAAGACTCCGTACCTCTATTATTGAGTCTTTCATTCAGAATTGCAACAGAAGGAGGTTCAATAAAAATAGTTAGTATTCTAATAGCACTTGTTGGGGTAGATGACATTTTTTTTTGAATTGCTAACGCCCCCGCTACATCGATGTCGAGTATCGGTGTTTTATTTTTATCCCAAATTCGTTGCATCTCGGATTTCAAGGTTCCATAATAAATGCCTTCGTAAACCATTTCGCACTCTAAAAATTCATCCTGTTTCACTTTTTGCTCAAACTCAGCTGAAGAAATAAAATAATAATCTTTACCATCAATTTCTTGTAAACGAGGGCTACGCGTAGTAGCTGATATTGAAAACGCTAAGTTGTCCTGATATTTCATTAGTAATGATTTAATAACGGATGTTTTACCAGTCCCTGAAGGTGCAGTAATAATAATAATAGAATCTTCTTTTTTATAGCATTGTAAATAGCCATGTGAAGACTCATTAGGGACGGGTGTATTCTTTTTTGTGCACATTGCTCGTATCAAAGAATGTTAAAGCGTTGTTTTATCCCAAGTTTGTGTTCTGCCAATCCAAGATACGCCAATATAGCCTCTAACATTCAATTGGTTAGGTGCATTGAGTTTGATTGTACAGGAGTAAGTGTTGCCATCTTTAGGATCATATATTTTACCAGATTCCCAGTTTGACCCATTGAATTCTAAATTTTTTAGAATAACTAAACCAAGTAAAGGTTTTGTTCGAAGGTCTTTATTAGGATTAAAATTATCAACGCGCGGTTGGTGTGTAACGGTATCAAGGGGTACTTTTAGCCAAACAATTTTGCCCTCGTACTTGTTATCACTGGTTTTATAAATTTCAATTTTAGCAGTTTTTGTACCATTGTACCAAGTTCCTAATATGGCATCTGTATTAATGGATTCGGCACGAGCACTAATCATTAAAAATAATCCTAAAGTAAATAATGCCACTTTTTGTAGATGTTGCATAGTAAGATGAATGTTTGAAGATTGTAAAAAATATTACGAAGGTATATTTATTTTTTAATTTCTCGTGGTGTTTATTTTGCTTACCTCATTCATGGTAACTGGTTTATACGATTACTTCATTTGTAGCCTTATGAAATTTAATATAAAAAGTTGTCTGAACATGGGGCTCTGAACTACAACTAATTTCACCTTTTTGGGCATCAATATAATCCTTAATAAATCCAAAATTTATCACAAATTCTGTTGCTTTTTTATCCTCTTTTAATGGTTGCTTATATTGATTGGTAAATAGGCGTTTTTGCTCGTCTTCGTTGAATCCTAAACCATAATCCCGTACATATAAAATAATCTGATTTTTCTCTTCATATATGCCAAGAGTAATTTCAGAATTATTGTTACTACGCTGAATTGCAGAAATAAGGATATTAACAACAACCCATTTAGTTTTAATAGTATTGCAAAATATTTTGGATACTTTTTTGAATTGTTTTATGATGTGTATCTCTTTTTGATTTATTTCATTGAATAATACAGCATAGGCATAGTCCATAATTTCTACAGGATCAACAAGTTCTAACTGCAGTTGAATTTTACCAGTTTCTGTTTGTGCTAAATCTAATAAATTCTCGGTCGTATCAACAATATGCCGAATTTGTTCCGCTAAATTATCAATTAAGTTTATAGATTCTTTAGAAATGTCTCTTGATTCTTTTGTTATGGTACCTTTAAGAATACGCATGCCCTTAAAAATGATGTTATGAGATTCTTTAATATCATTAGAAATATTAGCAATAAATGAATTACGCTTCATATCTTTTTGATAAAGTTTAGTAACATTTTTCAAAATAATATATCGCCCCATAAATTTATCATGAATACTAATGGGTATAATTTCTTTTTGAAAAAAACTTTCTTGATCATCAAAGAAAATATTCATGGTGTCGATTGTTTCTATCGGGTCTAAGATGTATTTCATTAAATCATTGTCAATAAAAGTATTGATATTTTTGTTGACCATATCTTCTTTATTCATGTTAAAGATTTTCAATCCACTTTCATTAATAAAGAAAATCGTGTTTGTATCTAAAATGGCGATTAAGGGGTCGTTTATTTTCTCTAGAAAAATACTTTGCATTTGTTCTTTTACGAGTACTAATACAATTTGTTTCTTTTCAAATTCGTTTAATTTTAAATTAATATTTTTTGCAATACTTTTTATTTCATCAAAATCGGCAAGTGTTATTTCAATTTTACTTGCTGTGTTGATTGATTCAATAGTTTTTTTATTATTTCTGCGTAATAATAACAGGCTGGCAATATATTGTTTAATTGATCGAAACAATAAGATTCCTAATAGGGATAGTAAAATGATCGTTGTGGTTAAAAATATATTGATGTATTTTGTGTAGGTGCGGAATTTTTGTTGATCTTGCTTTTCTTGTATCCACATGCTATGACTATTATACAAGGATATAGTAGTAAGTATATCTTTTAGTTGATTGATGTTTTTTAAAATAAAATTTTTAAACTGTATGGTGTCGGGTATTCTATTTTTTTCAATAAAACTTCGATATACTTTTTCTAAACTATCGGTCATTTTTTTTTCAGGACCTGGTGTTGCATTTTTCTTCTGTCTTAATAAATTGATCTCAAAGTCGTTAAATAATAAATTTGCGTCTTTTTCCTTGTTTGAATATAAATAAGTGTTTAAGGCTTCACTCATAGAACCACAATACTCTATCGATCGCACATCGTTGATAATAAAGCGATTATAATCTTTTACAATCATATTATTGTTGTGCGTATTGATTCCTAATAATATTAAACACGAGATTAGTAGTGGAACGATAAGGAAGCCCACTATGTACGCTTTGTCCATTATTAATATTCTCTTAAAAATTGGCATACTTCATGTTTAATGCGATAGAAAACATTGAAAAAAGTCTTCTTTATTAAAGTTAGTAAAAAATATGATTAATTTGAAAAACAAGTGCCTGATTATTACCGGATCGAGATTATTCATATATGTCAATATATGTCAATTATATGTGATATATGATAATAATATGAGTACTATATGTTTATTATTTTTTATATTTTCGTAGATTTGCACATTGCTTGTAACACAGATAAAAAAATAGGTGCATGAATATTAATTGTAGTAAATTGCATCGTCCTGTTCGGGTGCGTTTTGCACCATCGCCTACTGGTGGGTTGCATATAGGTGGATTTAGAACGCTCTTGTTTAATTATTTGTTTGCTAAGAAAAATAATGGAACGCTTATTTTGAGAATTGAAGATACCGATTCATTGCGATTTGTTGCGGGGGCAGAGGCATATATTGAAGAAGTATCACAATGGAGCGGGGTAATCTTCGATGAGTCCCCTCAAAAAGAAGGAGCTTATGCACCTTATAGACAAAGTGAAAGAAAGGAAAAGGGAATTTATCAAGCGTATATTAAAAAACTATTGGACAGTGGCGTAGCTTACTATGCTTTTGATACTAGTGAGGAATTAGCAGATCAAAGAAAAATAATGCCTAATTTTCAATATGGTATTCATACCCGAGATGCTCTAAAAAATTCCTTGTCTATGTTACCTACTGAGGTAGAAACAAGAATAGCTCGCGGGGATAAATTTGTTATTCGTTTTAAAATGCCCGCTGATGAAACAATTCTGTTGCACGATGCATTGAGAGGGCCTATATCTTTTCAAACCAATCAGTTAGATGACAAGGTGCTCATTAAAAATGATGGTATGCCTACCTATCATTTTGCCGTAGTCGTTGATGATTATGAAATGGATATTAGTCATGTTTTTAGGGGTGAGGAGTGGTTACCCAGTGCCCCCTTGCATGTTCTTTTATGGAAAGAATTATTTGGATCAGATTATATGCCCCAATGGATACATCTACCACTAATATTAAAAACAGATGGTAAAGGTAAACTGAGCAAAAGGGACGCTCAAAAACAAGGATTCCCAATTTATCCTATTGATTGGATTGATCCAAATACGCAAGAATTTACAAAAGGGTTTAAAGAGACAGGTTTTCTTCCTGAAGCCTTTATTAATTTCCTTGCCTTGCTTGGCTGGACACCACCTCATCAAAAAGAAATTTTGCCCCTGAATACCATGATCGATAATTTCTCAATTGCCCATATTCATAAAACTAGTGCTAAATTTGATTTTGAAAAGGCTAAATGGTTTAATCATGAATGGATGAAAAAAAAATGTGTTGATGACGCTCAATTATTTACCGAAGTAGTTTATTTATATTGTACCAATCGGGCTAAAAAGCAGGCTGATACATACAATCAAGATCATTTTGAAATGTTTTTTAAACCTTCCATTATAATATCTTTAGTGGGTAATTGTTATGTTTTAGATGATTTTTTAAAATATTATCAACTGTTCTATCCTGTCAACAGCCCCATTTCTTATAGTAATGTTGAATTTACTAAGCTCTTGCAACAATTATCAACTATTAGTTATAAAGTGTTAACGGAGATATACGACTCGTTATCAGGTCAACAGAATTTTGATGATAGTCAATTCCTTGAGGATGCTATTAATAAATTACTTCTGTCTCATCAGATTAAACATAAAGATATATTCCCTTTTTTAAGATTTTCTTTAATCGGTCAATTGCATGGACTTAATATTTTTTGGATTGTAAAAATATTAGGTAAAGAAGAATCTTGTAACAGAATTAAAAATGCTTTGGGGAGTATAAAAAAGATTGTGTAAACAGGATTTAAGACTTGGTAAATTACTCTAAAAATAGGATTTGTATTTATATCATTACCCGGATTTTTTTGGCTATGTAAAGAAATATGTTTTTTAATTTAATATCTATATAGTTATCTGATTGAAATAATTTGTACCTTATAGAGATTATTTCTATTTCATATATTTCTATTTTTCTTTTATGAGTCAATCTAAAAACAACAAGGAACTTTTAGGGAAGGGTATTCGATCCTTACTAAAAAGCATTGATGCCGATCTTAAAACATCGGCCGGAGATTTAAAACCGGAAGTCGTACAACAAGTAACATCAGTTAATAGAATCCCTTTGTCGCAGATAATTACCAACCCTAAGCAACCCAGACGCGATTTTGCTCAAAAGGATTTAGAGGAATTGGCGGCTTCTATTAAAATGCACGATATTATTCAACCCTTGACCGTCGTAGCATTGGCTAAGGATCAATATCAAATCATTGCTGGTGAGCGTCGCTGGCGTGCTTCTAAAATGGCAGGACTTACTGATGTACCTGTGTTTGTTAGGAATGTAAATGACCAAAGTTATTTAGAGTTAGCTTTATTGGAAAATTTACAGAGAAAAGATCTTAATGCTATAGAAATAGGTATTAGTTATAAGCGCATGATGGATGAGTTAAACTTGACTCAAGAGCAAGTTGCCGAAAGAATGAGTAAAGATAGAAGTACCGTTACGAATTTTATTAGACTCTTAAAATTACCACCAGACATTCAATTAGCTGTTCGTAATAATGTTATTTCAATGGGACATGCTCGTTGTTTACTATCTTTAGAGGATATAGAAAAACAATTGTTTGTTTATAACGAAATATCCGCTAAACATCTAAGTGTTCGTGCAACGGAAGAGTTAGTTAAAAAGGTTGCTATAGGGGCTTCAGCAAGACAAGCAGTTGAAGCTAAAAGTAATAAGTCGCAAACACTGGATCCTACTTTTCAAAGAATTCAAGATAAGTTGTGTAATCATTTTAAAACTAAAGTAGTACTGAAACATGACCCGCAGACTAAAAAAGGGGAAATTACACTGTCCTATTTTTCAGCAGACGAACTCCATGCAATTTTACAGATTATGAAAGTAATCATAACATAAGGGAAAATGACTATGTTAAACTATCGGTATATTCTCTTCTTTTTTTTGTGCATGAGTTATATTTTGGGCAATGCTCAATTATTATTATCTGAAGCTACTGATTCAATTCTGCAACAGGAACAAAAGACAAAAGTGAACAAAGTTATTAATAATAGTTTTGTGCGGATTTATAGTCAAAACGAAATAAAAATGATGAAAGAAGTGGAGGCTTCCGTAATTGCTGAAAGAGCTAATCATCAATATGAAGCCAACACGAGTAAAAGAAATAAACTTTATGGTAATAAGGCATTTACACCTAGAACAGCTATTATTATGTCTGCTACTTTTCCAGGATTAGGACAAGCATATAATCTACAATACTGGAAAATACCATTAGCATGGGCAGCCGTTGGTATCCCTATTGGTTTTTTAATTTATAATGATGTTTGGTATAAACGGTGTGCATTCGCATTTAATGTGGTAGCTACTAACGATACTAATAATTTCCCCAATATTAATCCTAAACTTAAAGGATTGTCGGCGTCTTCATTACAATATTATCGTAACGCATTCAGACAAGATCGAGATTATTCTATATTGTTTTTGCTGATTGGGTATGCACTTAATATCGTTGATGCAACCGTTTCAGCCCATCTAAAGACTTTTAATGTTACTGATAATCTGTCATTTAAGATTAAGCCCAAGGTTGTACCCAATTTAATGGGTAATAGTTTTTATGGTGCAGGACTTGTCTTTGATATTCACTCCAGGAAAGAAAAAATAAGAAAGTTAGAATTAGAGTAATCATTGTTTTGTATGATCATCGTATATCTTGGAACAAGGTGTCCCTTGTGATATGATCAATTAAAAAATCATAGTTCGTTTTTTTCGATGACTTCTTAGCTTATGCTTTTTACCTGATCACAATTAAATAAATTGAGAAATAAAAGCAATACACAATCCTTTATATTTCATTTTAAATTTTAAAATGAAATATAAAGGATACACGATAGTAATCATTGCATGGCGAATGCCAAGATAAACAATAACACCTTCCAAATTACTGTTTAGTAGCCAACTGTTCCACAATTTTAGAAGACTCGTCTATATACAAATCAGAAGAAATAGCCTTCAACCATTGTATATAATTTTGTCCTTTTAAAGTGTCGATATTGTGATAATATTTATTGGTATCAGCTGCTGCTACGGTAATATGCATGAGGTTGTTTGTCGATAACTTACTAATACTATCTAAATCAGCCGACAATTTCCTCACAGAATTGTTAAATTCATGGTATTGAACGATGTTAAGACTGACACCTTCATTGTTTTTATTCGTGAGGATTTTAGCATCTGTATCAATTTTCTTTAAAAGCTCATCTTTTAATATTCTTGTTTGTGCTTCAGTACTTATTTTATTTAATCGATTGGCATCCGATGTTGTATTGTAATCTGTTTTGGCTATTTTGTCCCAATGAAGTGCATTAGGTAGGTCGCGTTCACGAAGTTTTAAATATTCGTATCTATCTGGAATAACAACATCGGCATGAACACCCTTTAATTGTGTAGAGCCACCATCAATTCTGTAAAATTTTTGGAAGGTAATTTTTAGGGCACCATATTGAGGCTGTTGTGTTTCAGAATTGTTGTCACCTAAAGGAATACTTTTTTGAACAGTACCCTTACCAAATGTAGATGTACTACCAACAACAAGTCCTCTTTTGTAATCCTGTATAGCACCGGCAAAAATTTCTGAGGCAGACGCACTAAATTCATTAACCAAAACAACCAATGGTCCGTCATATATTTGGTCGTTTTCGTCATTGTTAAGCACGGTAGCATGTTTAGCATCATCGTTTCTGTTTCTTACTTGGACAACAGGTCCCTTTCCTGTAAATAAACCTACCATTTTAACAACTTCATATAGTGAGCCCCCGCCGTTACTACGCAAATCAAGAATAATACCACTTACATGTTCATCTTTTAGCTTATGGACTTCATTGGCTACATCTTCAGAACATTTATTACCGCCTTTTCCTTCATCAAAGGGGGCATAAAATTCAGGTAAGTATATATAACCAATTTTTTTATTTCCCTTTTCTATAATGGCTGAGCGAGCGTAAATTTCATCTACTACGATTTCATCTCTTACTAAAGAAAGTGTTGTATAAACGCCCGCTGGTGTTTTTAGAGTTAAGGTTACGGTTGTACCTTTATTACCTCTAATGAGTTTAACAATTTCGTCAACAGGAAAGCCAGCTATATCAACTGGTTGACTCTTTGTATTTGATATAACCCTTGTAATGATGTCGCCTGGTTTTATGTTGCCTTGTTTCCACGCTGGGCCTCCTGCTATGATTGATACAATTTTCACGCCTTCATCTACTTCTTGTAATCGTGCCCCAATTCCATAAAAACGTCCGCTTAATTCTTCATCGAAAGCTCTTTTTTCAATAGGTGGAAAATAATCAGTGTGTGGATCCATAGAACCACAAAGACTGTTGAGGTAGGTAGCATTCCAATCTTTGTAGGTGTTTTTAAATTTTAATTTATCCATGTATCGTTTCATGATTTTCACCACTTTAGCTCGAGCATCTTTTTCAAGGGTGTCATTAAAAATCTTTAATGAATCTGTTGAAATTTTAGGGTTTTTCTCAAGGTATCTATCTAAATATCGTTGGAGCGTAAAGTATTTTAGTTGTTTGTACCATCGTTGTTTTAGCTCGGGCAAAGAATGAGCGTATTGTAGTTTACTAGACTCTTGATTAGCTATATCATCGTTGTCAAAGTGAAAAGGCGTAGCCAAAATATTATTAATCATACCATTGACGGTGTCGAATCGTTGATTGTAAATTTTCATAAATTTGCTTACAAAAAGATTGGGTGCTTTGTTCTTCATTTCTGCTACAATTTCAGCTTGATAGGTCATGAGCGTATCAATATCTTGTTGCAATAAAAAAGATTTTTCATGGTCGGCGTTATCAAAAAACATGCTTTCAAGCGTTTTTGCTAATTCAGTCCCAATGGGTTTAGGTTCATAATGATTGGTTTCTAGTATTTCTGTTAAAGAAGGTAGCAGATCTTCTGTAACCGGCGGACTCTGTTTATGGCTATAGCAATGGCTAGATAATCCTACGATTAATAAACTGAAAACGAGAAAAAAAGTTATCGCCAATCCCTTTTTGGAGTTCATAAATTGTAGGATTTTCTTTTTGATCATAAAAATAAGGTGTGGTTGAATATTTTAATACAATAATAAAGAACGAGCGGATATTTGAAAAAATAATGAGCCCTTCATCGTGAAAGTTTTTTCCATAAGAAAAAAGGGTAAAGATATTTTATTTTATTAAACATACAATAGTAAATATTTATTATTTTTGCCGTTTTGTTAGCAATATGGAGGTTGTAGCTCAGTCGGTTAGAGCGTCAGATTGTGGCTCTGAAGGCCGGGGGTTCGAATCCCCTCAATCTCCCTTTTATAGTTTAAACGAAATTGGTAACGGGCTTTTTAAAATTTATTCGATTTTGATTTTTACAATTTACAAAATTATAATTGGCAATAGTCTTTTGGTTTTTTTTTGATTTTTTTAATATTTTTGTACCGTTTGCTGTATGGAAGTATTTTGTAAGGCGAGGTAGCTCAGGTGGTTAGAGCATCGGATTCATAACCCGAAGGTCACGGGTTCAACTCCCGCCCTCGCTACTTTTTTTCTTTGGGGTATAATTGGGGTATAATTGAGAAAGGTTTAATACAAATTAGTAATGGTCTTATATCTCTTTTAGTTCAATAGTACAATTGATACCTTTCTGATTAAAATGATCGCTTATTTTACTAAGTTTAAAAAAATCCCCAATTTTAACGGCACATTTTCCGTGTGTGTAGGTTATTAAAATACATTGACAGGCTTGTTCAAAGCTGTGACCACAAGAAAACATAAGTGCCTCAATGAAATCAATTAAATTAATAGATAAATCGCGCCAAACGACTAAATTATAAATAGATTGATCAGTAAACATAAAGCTACGCACTGATTTTTTTTGCTGTTTTTTTCGCTCCTTCATTTTGAGGCAAGTATTTTAGCAAAATTAGCAATAGTTCAATAATCAAAGAATAAATTTTAACAGTAGTCAACATAAATGTTAATAAGTGCTCATGCTTGTTGCGATTATATTCGTTTATAATGATTTTTCGCCCTCTTTTAAAAGTTCAATAGCAATGAAATAATTTTTTTGAATAAAATAAATAGAGTACCTTCGACATCATTTTTAACCGTAGATTTTGCAAAATAAATACTTAGAATAATGAAGTTTATTGTTTCCTCGTCCTTGTTATATAAGCAATTAGATAAAATTGTACATATTATTTCTTCAAAGCCTATAATTTCTATTTTGGAGAATTTACTATTCGAAGTCGTTGACGACCTTGTTTATATTACCGCATCAGATCTAGAAATTATCGCAAAGGTTAATTTATCTGTAACGGCAACGGGAAATGTTAAGTTTGCCTTGCCTTCTAAAGTGTTAATTGAGCTTTTAAAAAATTTGCCCGATCAACCTTTGACCTTTGATGTTGATGAGCTTTATCATGTTTCTGTAACCAGTTCTTCCGGACAATATCAAATAGCGGGCTTGTCGCCTGATGACTATCCTAAATCCCCATTATTAGAGGGGACTGAGAATGTCGAAGTGCCTTGTAATACTTTATTAACGGCGATTAATAAAACACTAATAGCTATTGGTGGCGAGGACGAGATCAAGAAGTCCATGAGTGGTGTTTTTTTTGAAATTTTGGATGATCGGATTAATTTTGTAGCTACAGATTCGCATCGGTTGGTTCGCTATACCTATATGAATGTTCAAGCATCAGCACCTGGCTCAGCATTGGTACCACGTAAACCTTTAGCTTTTTTAAAATCCTCTTTACCGGATAAGGACGACTTATGTAAAATTAGATATAATGCACAACATTTGTTTATTGTATTTGAAAATGTAACAATGAGTTGTCGCTTAATAGAAGAGAAATACCCTAATTATGCACCGGTAATTCCAGAGAAGAGTAATTTTTGTGTATCGGTTTTGAAAAAAGATATGGAATCGGCCTTGAAGCGCGTAAATGCTTTCACTGATAAAAGTACGAATCACATTATCATTCGATTAGACGGTAATCAACTAAGTATTTCTGGACAAGATACACTTTTCAATATTTCTGGTACTGAAAAACTATCTTGTCAATATGACGGGGATAGTATGAGTTTAAGTTTTAATGTGCAGTTTTTTATAGAAATGTTAGCTTCTATTGAAACAACCGAGGTCGAAATTCATATCAATTCTCCAAATCATGTGGTACCTTTGTTACCTAAAGGACAAGATAAATCAACCGAGTTTTTGTTTCAATTAATGATGCCACTTGCAGTGAGTTAAAGATTATAAAACAATATTAATTTTAAGAATGCTGGTTTATGCGAAAAATAGATATAGTAAACAATGTTGTTGATAAAACAGGTATCTCTAAGTCTGATGTGTTAGTTACGGTAGAGACTTTGTTGTTAGAAATTAAGAATAACCTATTGAATGGTGATAGTATATTTTTAAGGGGGTTTGGAACTTTCCTTCCTAAGAAACGAGCGGCAAAATTAGCGAGAAATATTACTAAAAATACGACCGTTAAAATAGCAGAACATTATATCCCTTTTTTGAAGCCTGCAAAAAGTTTTAATAAGCAGATGAAAAAATGTACGGCAGAAATAAATAAGAAATTAAAAAAGACTAATAAATGATTGGATGAAAAATAAGTATGTTGTTTTTTTTACAGTTGGCGTTATTTTAGTATTTGTAATTTATTTTATGCCTACTGTGGTATCGGTTCATACGGCAAACAATCAGGCGTCATCACCGTCTATAGATCAAGAGGATAGCATAGCATTTAATAAGATCATGAATGAGGATACTAAAGTTATTTTGGTGGATTCCAAAAAACTTTGTAATGCCCATCAGTTAGAAAAATTAAATGAGTTGGAGCAGGCACTCAACAAAGTAGATACTTCTTATGATGAGGCAACTAAAATAAGTATTTTGGAAGATTTATCTCAATATTGGCGAGATAGTATTGGCATTATTGAACCTTATTTGTACTATCAAGGGCTTGTTGCACTTGCAGATCATTCAGGGCAAAAGATGAATCAGGTAGTACAGGCAATGGTTAATAACTTAATAGTAGCTGATCAGTTAGTAACGCAACAATGGTTAGCAACACAAGTCTTATATATTTTAGATCGTTATCAAGCCTTAGCCGGTCAAAATAATGATAGTGCTATAGTTAATCGGGGTGCGTGTTTTATGTTTGGTAATGTTTCTAATAATCCGATGTCTGGGATAT
Source organism: Phycisphaerales bacterium (assembly GCA_030053995.1). Classification (GTDB taxonomy): domain Bacteria; phylum Bacteroidota; class Bacteroidia; order Chitinophagales; family Chitinophagaceae; genus JASGCP01. The sequence goes on along the minus strand of JASGCP010000005.1, from coordinate 13,979 downwards.
TGTCTATTCGAAATTTAGTTGTTAAGGATTCTAATAATTTGTACGCACAATATATGTTGGGCTTAGGAAGTAAGAAAAGTGGACAAATCGATAAAGCGATTAATCGCTTTTTATTTGTTGCACAGCGACAACCGCATAATGTTGAAGTTGTACTGTTGTTGGCTGAGTGTTATGATATGCAACATAATAATAGCCAATCGTTGTTTTGGTACACCAAGGCTAAAGCCTTGCTTCGTAGCAACCAATCCGTTGTTGAACAAATTGATGATAAAATAACAGAACTTAGTAAATCTTGAAAATTTATCTTAATAGGAAAAATATTATTCACTTAAAAAAATTATTGTTATGCCTTGTGGTAAAAAAAGAAAAAGACATAAAATTGCAACCCATAAAAGAAAAAAAAGATTGAGAAAAAATAGGCACAAAAAAAAGGGTAAATAGTTTTTTATCTTGATGGTGTGCCGGTTATTTAATTAAATAATTATTCTCTTGCTTCATAAATGAGAAGGGTTTTTATATTATTCATGTTATTGATTGATAATTTCAATAATCTATTTTATACCCTTAATTGTTCAAGGGATATTAAAAAATATTGAGTGAATAAAGAATTAATCGTAAATACTTCCGTAGGGCTAATAGAGATAGCCTTGCTGGAGGATAAGAAATTGGTTGAATTACACAGGGAAAAGAATGATCATGCTTTTTCGGTAGGTGATATCTATGTTGGGAAGGTTAAAAAAATTATGCAAGGTATCAATGCTGCCTTTGTAGAATTGGGGTATGAACGACAGGCATTTTTGCATTATACTGATTTATCTCCCCATATTCGTTCCTTAATTAAATATACTGATTTAGCCATACAAAGTTCAGAGCCCGATGGTTATCCACTTGAAAATGTTGAGCAGCAAGAGCACATTAGTAAAAGTGGTAAAATTAATAATGTGTTGGGAACAAAACCTAATGTGTTGGTTCAAATTTTGAAAGAGCCAATAGCATCTAAAGGACCTAGACTTACCTGCGAAATTAGTTTGCCCGGTAGGTTTGTTGTCTTGACACCTTTTAATGATGTGATTGCTGTTTCAAAAAAAATAGTTTTGCAGGAAGAGCGGCAACGGTTGTTTAATATTGTGAATGCTATTAAACCTAAGAATTTTGGCGTTATTATTAGGACGGCTGCGGATAATAAATCAACTGCTGATATACATACGGATATCATTGATTTGTTAGCTATTTGGAAAAATATTCAGCGGAATTTGAAGGGTATATCGGTGCCGGCTTGCATACATACGGAACAAACAAAAACGAATACGATTTTAAGAGATTTGCTGAATTATGAGTTTAACAAAATTGTGGTCAATGATCGGGATATGTTTCGGGATATGAAAGACTATATTAAAAAAATAGCCCCTGAGAAATTATCGATCTTGTCTTTGTATTCAGGTTCAGTACCCCTCTTTGATGAATTAGGCATTACAAGACAGATTAAAAACTCTTTTGGGACGAATGTATCTTTGCCTAGCGGTGCTTATCTCTGTATCGAACATACAGAGGCGTTACATGTTATTGATGTTAACAGTGGTCCATTAAGTATTAGTAATAGTCAAGAAGATACAGCACTGAAAACTAATATTGAAGCGGCGATAGAAATTGCTCGGCAATTGCGCTTGCGTGATATTGGGGGAATTATTGTGATTGATTTTGTTGACATGAAACTACCACAAAGTAGAAAGCAGGTTTATAATGCTATGTCAGATTTTATGAAATTGGATAGGGCAAGACATACGATATTACCACTTTCTAAGTTTGGACTGATGCAAATTACGCGTCAACGTATGAAGCCTGAGCTAAAAATTAATACTTCAGAAGCCTGTATCACTTGCGGGGGTACTGGGCGCGTTTCTTCTGTTTATAATTTAGATTCAGATATCAGAAATAAAATTAAAATATTAAAGGGGCAAGGAAGACGCAAACTTGTTTTACAAGTGAATCCCATTGTGTATGCGTATCTTAAAAAAGGATGGTTGTTCCAATCGATTGGCTCTAAATGGCAGAAAGAATTTAAACTACAACTAAAGATTATAGAAAATCATGCTCTGGGGCTTATTGAATACATATTTTTAGATGAGCATGATGAGAAAATTAAATTCTAATTGTATGGTACGATGCTTTAAAAAATAATTATATCCTTTGATTCATCTTCGTTGTTGTTTATATACTGCTTATGTATCTTTCAACTTCTGTAACATTGCCTCCCCCACCTGAACGACTCCTGCAGACGCCTATTACCTATTTGAAAGGTGTTGGACCTTTTAAAGCATCTTTGTTACAAAAGGAATTGCAAATTTTTACTTACAATGATTTGCTTTTATATTTTCCCTTTCGTTATTTAGATAGAACGCGTATTGATCAAATTGTATCGCTACATGCGGAAAGGGACTTTGTGCAATTAGTGGTGGTGCTTACAGCTAAAAAAATTAGGGGTGATGGTGGAAAAAAAAGATTAATTGTTTATGCTCAAGATGCAACTGGTACGATTGAGTTGGTATGGTTTAAGGGGATTGCATGGGTTGAAAAATCGATTCAATTGGGGGGTACCTATTTAGTTTATGGTCGGTTGACCTCATTTTTGGGACAATATCAAATTACGCATCCTGATATTGAAGCAGTTGCTGATAAAGCCCAACAAGAAGTACCCCATATTTTATTGGAACCGGTATATCCTTCCACTGAAAAGCTTAGGAATGTTGGGTTAACAGGTCGTGCTCTTGGAAAACTTACTGCACAATTAATTGAGCAATTGTCCGGATATGAGCTTGCCGAGTTTTTGCCCAATACACTTTTAGAAAAACAAAAGTTCTTAACGCGTGATCAATCATTAAAAAACATTCATTTTCCGAAATCAAAAGAACTGCTTGACCAGGCACTGAGAAGAGTGAAATTTGAAGAGTTTTTTGTTGCACATATACAACTACAAAGGATTAAAATGTTACGCCACCAAGATAAAGCCGGTGGGGCGGTATTTAAAGTCGTCGGCGATGTGTTTATGGATTTTTATAAGCATCATTTACCGTTCCCGCTGACACAAGCTCAAAAACGAGTCTTGAAGGAAATTAAAGCGGATACCGAGCAAGGTTATCAGATGAATCGCTTATTGCAAGGTGATGTTGGTAGTGGTAAAACAATAGTAGCTTTTCTTTCTATTCTTATAGCTTTAGGTAACGGCTATCAGGCTTGTTTGATGGCACCTACTGAAATATTAGCTCGACAACATTTTCAAACTATTTCTAATTATGCACAAGGGCTACCGATTCGTATAGCACTTTTGGTTGGTGCTTTAAAAAAAATAGAACGCAAAAAAATATTATTGCAGCTATCACAGCATGAGATTGATATTGTAATTGGTACGCATGCTTTAATAGAAGATGAGGTAATTTTTAAAAAATTGGGGTTTGTGGTTATTGATGAACAGCATCGTTTTGGTGTTGAACAACGGGCTAAATTGTGGCAAAAAGCAAAGCCAGCACCGCATGTTTTAGTGATGACGGCAACGCCTATTCCTAGAACATTGGCTATGACAGTATATGGTGATTTAGACCAGAGTATTTTAGACCAATTGCCACCCGGTAGAAAGCCGATTAAAACAGTTGTGCGCTATGAAACCCATCGTGGTAATGTAATGGGGTTTGTTCGGTCGCAGATTGACTTGGGAAGGCAAGCATATATTGTGTATCCGCTTATTGAGGAAAGTGAAAAACTACGGTACGAAGATTTAGAGCAGGGTATTGTACAGGTTCAAAGTTATTTGCCTAGTGATCGATATAATTTGAGTAAGCTACACGGGCGGATGTCTGATGCTGAAAAGGACATTAATATGAAACGGTTTATTAATGGCACATCGCAGGTAATGGTTGCTACAACGGTTATAGAAGTCGGGGTGAATGTTCCAAATGCTACCGTAATGGTTATAGAAAGTGCTGAGAAATTTGGACTTTCGCAGTTGCACCAGTTAAGGGGTCGAGTGGGTAGGGGAGCGGAACTTAGTTATTGTATTTTGTTAACGAGTTTTAGGCTGTCTAAAGAAGCGAAAGCACGATTAGAAGTAATTCGTTCTACAACTGACGGTTTTCAAATTGCCCAAAAAGATTTAGACATGCGCGGGCCAGGTGAGTTTGAAGGTACAAAGCAAAGTGGTGCTTTACCTTTTAAAGTGGCTTCTTTGGTTTTAGATCAAGATATTAATCAGCTTGCACAACAGGCGGTTGCAGATTTAATGGTAGCTGACCCCGTGCTTGCACAACCTGAAAACCAACCTTTGAAAAATTATTTAGTTAAGTTGTCGCCCAACAATACGATTCAGCTGGGTAAGATTTCTTGATACCAAATTGTGTGGGGCTTCGTATATAATCAAGATTGCAAATATCGCTAGACGGTCATAGTTTTGTAGGCTGTATAAATTATGCCACCGGGCTACCTAAATTTATCTATTGTATTTTGGTTGTCAATTATTTTGCAAATCAATTGTTTATTTATATAAATGCTATGTTTTGAATAAAGTAGTTTCATGTAATTCATATTTTATTTAGTATATTCGCGAATTATTTTATCTATTTTTATTGAGATGCGTTTTAATTTGATTTTGATAATGTTTTTCTTAGTTTTATTGTCCTGTAATGTTTACAGTCAGGTGGTAGTTTCAAAAAATAGAGTTCCATCTGATATATATACCGTTTTTTCACAAGTTGGCGATAGTGATTTGTCTATAATGGTTAAAAATAGAATTTTATATATCAATGGTAAAGAATTTGACAATAGTTGGGTAGGGCTTAAATTGTTTCTTATGAGGGATTTGTTTAATGGAAAGATAAACTATGGCTTATCCTTAGTGAAGGATTCTGGCGAGGACGATATTCTGCTCAATCATTATGCACAAGTTTATGATTCAAAAGGTGGACTGCCGCCCTTGAAGTTATTTTTAGGCGTTTCTACTGAAATGCACAATAAAAATGGGCTCAAGGTTCTTCAAGTTTATAAAAATACCGTTGCTGATTTTGCAGGTATTGCCGTAGGGGATATTATATTAAAAGCTGATAGCCAAATTTTAAATACGCCGGATAAATTGTATAGTATTGTTAACAAACATAAAGTAGGTGATGTTATATCCCTTGATATTTTACGAGACTTTGTACCCATGTCTATGAATGTTACATTATCGCAATATGCAGAGGGGCACTCGGCTGATGACACCCCATTAAATAACTTAAAGCATCCGCCCTTTAATATTAGTCAAACTAATAAATATGTTTTAGACATGCTCCTTTCGCATGGCAATAACAATTTATTGAAAAAACAATTGAATTTATTATTGTGGACGCATGAAAAAGCATTCCCTGACATTATGGTACTCGGTGTTTTGTTGAAAGAATTGCCACATACAACTGGTCTTGAAGTTATTGGGATTAATAAGGGTGGATTGCTCTATAAAAAAGGTATAAGGAAAGGTGACTTTATTGTAGATGTTAATCATATGCATACCAATACACTTGATGTTATTGATGAATTGTTGAGAAGCTTATATGCACAAAATATACGCACTTTAACGGTTACCTATGCTAAGAAAAACAATTTGTCTAATCTTAAAACAATAACAGTAGAAATTAGTAGTAAAATTTCATTAATGAGCTTTTAGTTCTGAGCATGTACATTCTCTTTATATGAATATCTCATAATTTATGGAAGTCACTAGCTTGTTTAATTTAGTATCTAATATTAAGGTGTTGGTAGTAGGTGATGTGATGCTTGATGAATATTTGTTTGGATCGGTTGAACGCATATCACCTGAGGCTCCAGTACCTATTTACTCTTTAAATAATAAAGAGACTCGAATTGGCGGAGCCGGTAATGTAGCTTGTAATCTTAGTTCGATAGGCACCCAAACATTTGTGGCATCTGTTTTAGGGGAAGATGATCAGGCTACTTTGTTACTGTCTCTTTTTAAAAATGCTCATATTAATGTTGAATATTGTGTTCAGGACAAGACCAGACCAACAACTGCTAAAACAAGATTGATAGCTAAATCGCAGCAATTGTTGAGAATCGACGCTGAGACAACAAAGTATATCGACCCCCTTATTGAAGCACAACTTTTAGAAAAATGTCTGTTGTGTATGAAATTACACAAGCCCGATGTTTTGATATTGGAAGATTACAATAAGGGGGTTTTGACTAAGTCTTTTATCAGGGCGATTATGAAAGAAGCACAAGTCGCTAATATGATTGTTGCCGTCGATCCTAAGAAAAACAATTTTTTTGAATACATTGGGGCAACGATATTTAAACCTAATTTTAAAGAAATATTGGAAGCATTTAATAAACCATCTGTTTATTCTATCGATGTCGATTCTTTAAATGAGTTACATCTTGCCCTTGTTGATAGAATTAAAAATCACATGTCTTTGGTTACCTTATCTGAGCATGGTGTTTTTTTTGCTACTAATAATTGTGCAAAAATTATCCCCGCACATGTCCGCAATATAGCAGATGTTAGTGGTGCTGGGGATACCGTGATAGCTGTTGCTTCAGTAGTTTACGCAGTTACTAAAAATATTCAATTAGCTTCGGAGTTAGCAAATATTGCCGGTGGAATTGTTTGTGAAGAGATTGGGACTAGGGCTATTGATAAAAATAAATTGCTATCTGAAGTAATAAAATACCTCGGTAATAATTTAGGTGATTGTTGATATTTGTTGGTAGTATCATATCCATAATCTGATCATCGTATGAGTAAATTAGGTAAAGTACTTGTGGCTATGAGTGGCGGAATAGATAGTACGATTACGGCTATTATGTTGCATCAACAAGGTTATGAAGTTGTGGGTATTACCATGAAAACTTGGGATTATGCAACGAGTCGCGTTCAAGGTAAAGAAACAGGCTGTTGTAATTTGGATAGCTTTAATGATGCACGACAGGTCGCTGTTGACTTTGGATTTCCACACTATATTTTAGATATACGAGAGGAGTTTAATAGTCATGTTATATCTAATTTTGTTGATGAGTATATGGCTGGACGAACGCCGAACCCCTGTGTTATGTGTAATACGCATATTAAATGGCGTGCACTTTTTAAAAGGGCAAATATACTTCATTGTGATTTTATAGCAACTGGACATTATGCACAAGTATTGTTGTTAGCAAATAAACGAATGACAATTGCTAAAGGTATTGACTATTTAAAAGATCAAAGTTATGTACTTTGGGGTTTGGATCAAGAATTGCTCAAGAGAACCATTATGCCATTAGGGCAATATCGCAAAACTGAAATACGCGATATAGCTCTTCAGCTAGGATATGAAAAACTAGCTAAAAAAAGTGAAAGCTATGAAATATGCTTTATACCTGATAATAATTATCACGCTTTTTTGAAAAACCAAGTCCCTGATATAGAGAACAAATTACAAAATGGTTATTTTGTGGATACGAATGGAAAGGTAATCGGTAAACACCAAGGTTACCCTTTTTATACAATTGGACAAAGAAAAGGATTACAGGTTGCTTTTGGGAAACCTAAATTTGTGGTCGCTATCAATGCAGAGACGAATGTCGTTGTACTTGGTGATGAAGATGATCTATTACAACAAAAAATGATTGTGTCAAAATTGAATTGGATGATGTATGAATATCCGCCTCTTTCTCCTTTAACCTTGGTATCTAAAATTAGGTACAAGGATGTCGGAAGCATGAGTACGGTACAATCTGTTGGGACTGATGTAGAAGTGCAATTTCATAGTCCAGTTAAATCAATTGCAAAGGGACAAAGTGCCGTTTTTTATCAGGATAATATGATTGTTGCCGGCGGAGTTATAGCTACATCGTTTTTAAATTAATAGCCACAATTTTATAATAACGACAGTATTTTACAGTCCTCTTCTGAGTGCGTCCCGATATTCTTTTATATCCTTTTTGTTGTGGTGCCCTAAAAAAATAAAACTTAGAAATCGAATATAATCATTATTATTTCTAATTCTTGTGGTAGGCCATTTTTTGTTATAACGGTATTCACGATAGTAAAGATCCCATGCTGTATTTTTATCTATTGCTTGTCTAAATTCTCTTTTGGAATGTTTTTGATAATAGCGAATCATATTATTAAAAGAGGTTACATTGCTATGTTCCCAATGGCAGTAATTCATTATAGACTCCATCAGGGTATTACATTTTATTAAGACACACGAATCATGATTTCTACCACGATGGGTATGTAGGCAATTGACATCATGTATAGAATAGAGGGAATGGTATAGTTTGTTCATACCTCTGTATCCTTTTTTAGAATACAAGCCACTTTCAATCAAAGCTAGTGAAAAAGCAATTTTAGGAAATTCTAATTGGCAGTTACGATGCAAATCGGCTAAGATATTTTTGAAATAGTTTGAGTCATTTAATATCAGTGAATCTTCGTGCCTTATTTTTTCTTGTCGTTCTTCTATTTCTTTTTTTTCTTGATATAATTTCAAGAGGGTAGAGTCTACTTTGATCGATAGAAATTGATCGATATAGGTTTGTGATAGGAGTTCATTGCTTAATAGTATAAAAACTATAAACAGTAATTTTTTCATGCTCATCATTCTTCTATTCTAGCAAAATCTTTTTCGAAATTACCCATTATTCTTTCGATTGGTGGATTAAAATATCCGAATCGTAATTTTGGGAATTCATTATTGAGTAGATTAAAAAGCTGTTTCATACCAAGATAGATTTGTTCGTGGTTGATCGGTAGTTTACTCAAATACCAATCAGGGTCAATATTAAAATTGCGCCACTGTATCATTTTAAGATGAGTGCCTTTTATACATTTTCTGAGTGCTTGATATTCTTGTTCACTGTCGGTTAATCCTGGAAATACAAAATAGTTGATACTTGACCAACGCTTGTATTGGTGGAGAATTTTTAAACTTTCAACAATGTCATTAAATTGGTAATTATTAGGTCGGTAATAAGCTTCGTAGATGCTTGGTTGTAAAGAGTTTGTGCTAATGCGTGCACTATTGAGTCCTGCTTTGCAGAGTGCTTCTATGGCATTTGGTTTAGAGCCATTTGTATTGATATTAATTGTTCCTTTATCGGTGTGCTTTCTAATCTCAATAATGGCATCTCTTATGGTTTCCCACATTAAGAGTGGTTCGCCTTCGCACCCTTGTCCAAAACTGATAATAGGATAAGGTGCTGATAGTAAGTGTGGTACGGTAAATTCTACAATTTCTGCTACCGTTGGTTTAAAAGTTAGCCGATCTTGTGTAGAAACAATGGTCTCTGTAGCGGGTTGAAACGATATACATCCGATGCAATTAGCATTGCAAGCGGGTGATGTTGGAATAGGGCATTCCCATCGTCCCAGTGATAAATTGCGGGCAGCAGGGCAGTGATAGGTGTTGCAACAATTATCCATTAAATGTTGTACAAGTCTATTTTTAGGATAATTTTTTAATAGTTGTTTACTACCTAATGCAATGGCCGATTTTGAATAGCCAGATGATTCTTGTCTGATGTCTTTTTCAATTCTTACAGCCGGTACATAGAATTTATTTTGGTACCAGCCAACTGCGGTATAAGCAAATAGAGGAAGGGTTGGTGCATTGTTAGCCGTTTCATAAGCTGCGAGGTATAATCCGGTATGTGCCGGTGGAATAAAAGCCGCTACGGCAACGCCCTTGGTGCACAATCGCATTTCCCCAGTTTTGACATCAATACCAATGGCTTGTCTTTGTGGTAACTCATAAAGATTACCACCATCGGGTAATTCAATCCAGTCTTCTAATGGAATGGGGACAGCATCATAGACTAATCTACCCACAGCATATAGACTATCATCTTCAAAAATTTGCCCTTTATTGTCTGCATACAATAAATAGGGGGAATGAATAAATGACAATGGCTTCTTTATACTCAAGGTATTAAAACATTAATCTTGTTTGGACAAACTAGCATTTAGATATTCTAAATTAAGCCTAGCAATATTAGTAACAGAAATTTCTTTAGGACAAGTGGCTTCACAAGCATTAGTATTGGTACAAGCACCAAAACCTTCTTCGTCCATTTTATTAAGCATATTTAACACTCTTATTTTTCTTTCAGGTTGCCCTTGTGGTAATAAGGACAAATGTGAAACTTTTGCCGATAAAAAAAGCATCGCTGAGCTATTTTTACAAGCTGCGACACAGGCACCGCAACCAATACACATAGCAGCAGCAAATGCCATATCCGCTTTTTGCTTTTCAATAGGGATAACATTGGCGTCAATGGTATTACCGGATGTTCCAACACTAACATAGCCACCGGCTTGAATAATTCTGTCAAAAGCACTTCTATCAACGACTAAATCTTTTATAACAGGGAATGCTTGAGCACGCCAAGGCTCTACCACAATTGTATCGCCATCTTTAAAAGCACGCATGTGTAGTTGACAAGTTGTGTTTGCTTGCCAAGGTCCGTGTGGTTTGCCGTTGATATACATAGAACACATACCACAAATACCCTCTCTACAATCATGATCAAATGCTACTGGGTCTTTTCCCTCTTGTAATAATTGCTCATTTAATACATCGAACATTTCTAAAAAACTCATTTCAGAAGATATATCCTTTACCTGATACGATTCGAATTGTCCTTTTTCAAGTGCGTTTTTTTGTCGCCATACTTGAATAGTTAAATTCATTTTATAGTGTTGCATAAAATAATATTTAGGGATAGTTTATTTATAATTTCTTTGTGCTAATTTAATGGAATCAAAAACTAAGGGTTCTTTAAACAGTTCCCACTCATGCTCTGCTTTTCTATGCCAAGCAGCCACATAAGAAAATTGTTCGTCTTGTCTTAAAGCCTCACCTTCTGGGGTTTGGTATTCTTCTCTAAAATGTCCGCCACAACTTTCATTTCTATGCAAGGCATCGATGCACATGAGTTCACCTAGTTCAATGAAGTCGGCTATTCTTCCGGCTTTTTCTAGTTCGGGGTTAAATTCATTTTGACTACCTGGTATTTTTAAATCCTGCCAAAATTCTTTCTTCAGGGCTTGTATTTCTATGATAGCTTCTTTTAGATTTTTCTCATTTCTAGCCATCCCACATTTATCCCACATAATTTTTCCTAATCTTTTATGGAAGGTATCAGCACTGGTTTTACCTTTAATATTCATCAGTTTTTCTATCTGTGTTCGAACAGCTTTTTCAGAAATATCAAAAATTGGGTCGTCGGTTGATATAGGTTTGTTGTATATTTCTTGTGCTAAATTATTACCCAGTGTGTAAGGTATTACAAAATAGCCGTCTGCTAAACCCTGCATCAATGAACTAGCACCTAAACGATTAGCCCCGTGGTCGCTGAAGTTTGCTTCCCCTAAAACATATAATCCTTTAACGGTTGATTGTAGTTCATAGTCCACCCACAGTCCCCCCATTGTATAATGGACTGCTGGATAAATACGCATTGGTTGTAAATAAGGATTTTCGCCTGTTATTTTCATGTACATATCAAAAAGATTGCCGTACTTTTCACTAAGTACAATCCGACCGAGTTCTTTAATTTTATCAATTGAAGGATTGTGTATATCTTGAATATGTGCTTTTTCCTTACCGTAGCGTTCAATCGCACTACCAAAATCTAAGTAAACAGCTTTTTTAGATGTACCAACACCCAATCCTGTATCACATTGTTCTTTAGCGGCACGAGATGCTACGTCTCGTGGTACCAAATTACCAAAGGCGGGGTATTTTCTTTCGAGGTAATAATCGCGTTCGTCTTCAGGGATATCAGCTGGATGGCGTTCATCTCCTTTTTTCTTAGGTACCCATATTCTGCCGTCATTTCTTAAACTTTCAGACATTAGGGTTAATTTACTTTGATATTCCCCGGATACTGGAATACAAGTAGGATGAATTTGTGTAAAACAAGGATTAGCAAATAAAGCACCTTTATTATGAGCTTTCCATGCAGCTGTGGCATTAGCACCCATCGCATTGGTGGATAAATAGAATACATTACCGTAACCGCCTGAACAAAGCAAAACAGCTGTTCCTGCGAATCGCTCAATCTTTCCGTCAAGCAAGTTTCTAACGATAATACCTACTGCTTTTCCATCTTTTACAACAACATCTAACATTTCATGACGATTATACATGGTAACATTGCCAATTGCTATTTGTCGTTCTAAGGCTTGGTAAGCACCTATTAATAATTGCTGACCGGTTTGTCCTGCCGCGTAAAAAGTTCTTTGAACCTGTGTTCCGCCAAAAGAACGATTGCTCAGCAAGCCACTATATTCTCTAGCAAAGGGCACGCCTTGGGCTACACATTGGTCAATGATATTAGAGCTCACTTCTGCCAATCGATGAACATTTGCTTCGCGTGAGCGGTAATCGCCCCCTTTAATGGTATCATAGAATAATCTAAATACTGAATCGCCGTCATTAGGGTAGTTTTTTGCCGCATTAATACCACCTTGAGCAGCAATAGAGTGTGCTCGACGAGGTGAATCTTGAAAACAAAATGCTTTTACTTTGTACCCTAATTCACCCAAAGTTGCTGCAGCTGAAGCACCGGCTAAACCAGTACCAATTACTAAAATAGTCATTTTCCTTTTATTAGGGGGATTGACTAATTTGCAATGACCTTTGTACTGTGTCCACTTACTTTCTATACTGCCTTCTGGGATTTTTGATTCTAATATCATAGTGTAATTTTTCTGTTTGTAAAATTTTCTTTATAGATCATTAAAGTTGTATTAGCCATGTACCCAACCAAAGTAAAAACTAATAGGCATGAGTGCAAAAACTAAAGGCACGATGATTGAAAACATTAGACCCAAACAATGAATCAAGGCAAGGTAGTTTTTGTTTAAAACACCCATTGTTTTGAATGCACTTAAAAAGCCGTGTAACAAGTGGTAGGCTAAAGCAATACAACCCAAAACATAAATTACAACAATCAAACCTGATTGAAAAACTATTTGCATTTCTATGAAAAGATTATGATAAGAGCGACCATTATAGATTACTTCTTGGAGGTGGTGAATATCGCCAACTTTACCCCCCAATCGAGAAGGAATCCAAAAATTATAAAGATGTAAAATGAGAAACAATAGTAGTAAGGTGCCTAATAAACCCATGCTACGACTATACCATTTGCTACCTTTTGTGTAGGGGACTTTATAACCTATAGTTCGCTTGGATCTATTTTCAAATGTAAGCATTAAACCTTGTACAATATGTGCTAAAAGCCCTAAAAATAGCCCAATTTCTAAAATTCTTGGAACCACATTGCTACCCATAAATGCCGCTGCTTTATTAAACATCTCGCCTCGATCGTCCTGCCATATCAGTGTTGCAAATACACAAGCGTTTAATGAAACATGAATAATCAAGAAGCCAATCAAGAATAAGCCGGTCAAAGCCATTACTAACTTTTTGCCTATTGAAGATATAAAGAGCTGTTTGAGGAAGGACATAAACAATGCTGTTTTTTAGAAAATAATTTGTCGCAAGATAACAAAAAAAACTTAATTTTTAGGGTGCTATTTGTTGTGTCAGGGGTTTAGGGATAGTGTGTTTTAGATGGCTCTATGATGTAAAGAGTTTGTAAAATTATGGTGGGGTGCATTTTTCGGACAGGTAGTTAAGATATAATTTAGTAGTTGAAAAGGAGCAATTTTGAGTAAAAAATTGGCTCTATGACGAAATGAGTGGGTAAAAAAGCTCAATTTCATATTGATTACCCCTTTCGCCTATAGCCGAACGCCCTCAGAGGAAGTGCGTTGCAAAACAAGGCGAGCAGAAGTTCCCATCGAAAATGGGTGGTGGTAAATATATCAAGAAAAGCGAGTGGTAGCACAATAGTAAAATTATTAATAAACCACACCCAATTAATCATTAAACGGCATTACTAAGTTTCGTGTGAGAAAGCATGCAAAGTTACAAAAAAAAAAGGAA
>JASGCP010000091.1 GCA_030053995.1 Phycisphaerales bacterium | reverse complement strand
CAGATTTATCTGGAGGACAAATAAATTTAATAAAAAAGGCTTTAGCCAAAATATTTCACCCATCCTTTTCATCATAGAGCCTACTATTTTCATTTTGTTATTTTTCTTTAGCTTTACAAAATAACTACCTAACTTTGCTTTATGATTAGTAGTTTTCATATACAACACTATAAAGGTTTTGAAGATTTCAAAGTTGAACATTTGAAAAGACTCAATCTTATTACCGGCAAAAATAATGTAGGTAAGACTTCGTTGTTAGAGGTGATTTTTAATTGCTATAATCTCAACGATCATATTCCATTTTTTAGAGAACAAAGTTGGCGTACATTTTTAATAAATATCCAACCACAACTACAAAATAGTACTACCGTTGAAACGCTTACTGATATATGGAAGAGCCATTTTTTTAACTTTGAAACAGATAAAAATATAACATTTACAATAAATTATGCAGAGGAGGAAAAACAAGATAAATTGTCTCTACAATACTCATCGAATCTGCATAATTCTGATATGGACAGTTTACTATTTACGATAACTCGACAAGGTTTGATGAAGCATCAAACTATAAACTATACAATTAATTATTCCATAGAAAAAAACTATATCAATCAAGGACAAAGCATACAAAATAAAAAAAATATTACCCCAATAAATTTTAACGAAGATGAGTGTAAAAACTTCTTAGAATTTCCTTTTACCTTTTACTCATCAGCTAAATTTTTGACTAATTATACTAAGAATCTTGAGGATATATTTAGAAACAATAAAGAAAAAGAGCTTATCGACAAAATGAAGTTAATAGAACCACGACTAACCGATATAGCACTTATAAACAATAAGATTTTAGTAGGCATTGGACTTAATAAAAAGATAGATTTTTATAATTTAGGTGATGGATTCGTACGATATTTTTCTATTGTTCTTGAACTTTTAACGATAGCAAAAGGCGGTATTTTATTAATCGATGAAATAGAAACAGGCTTACATCATTCATTATATGAAAGTGTTTTGCAAAATATACTAAACATAGCACAAGAAAAACAAATACAAGTTTTTGTTACGACACATAGTGCCGAGCTAGCAGAATCTTTTAAAGAGGTGTATAAAAAAAATAAAAATTATCTAAGTTTTAATCAATTAATTTATAACGAACGAACTAAGAAAATAGACAATATTCATTCTGATGCCGAAATGCTTGAATATAAAATAGAGCATAATAAAGCCTACCGAGGTGAGTAAACTAACTGTAGTATGGGAAATAAAATTAAACTTATTGTGGAGTCGCAAAACGACAAAGCATTTTTTGAAGCGTATATAGAACATATAAACCCTTCATTTGAAAACATCAAGGATATTATTGCCGAACGATTGGAATTTACAACAATAGCTGGTGGCATTGATAAGTTAGATAAAGTATTAACTCAGTTAAAGGACGACTATCAAGGATATAATCTTTCTAAAAATAAAATAGGGGTTATTCTTGATAGAGATACGAGCGACGAAGATTGTTTAATGGAAAAAATCAATGACAAAATTACTACTATTTTTAAACGGGAAGGTAAGTTGAGCAACAAGGTATATTCAATAGAATATCCAACAAATGAAAACTCACTTGAATTTCACTATCTTTTTATCATAGAAAATTTAGAGCAACTAATAAAGCGTATTGCTACTAAAAAAGATCATGCCCCTTACACCAATTGTTTAGATGCATGGCAAACATGTTTAGAACAAAAAGGCGTGCAATTACTCCCAAAAGAATTTGACAAACACTGGGTAAATAATTATATCAGATATGATACTTGTCTCACAAACCTGCATAAAAGCAACCGAGATAAATTTTGTAACCAAGCCAAGTTTAATGTTTTAGTAAAAGAAAAAGGACTTTTTGATTTTGAGTCCCGAGAATTACATGAAATCAAATTATTTTTACAACAGTTATGGACATAGAAAAGGTGGCTCTATGACGAAATAAATGGACTTAATTAATGGTTAAGAAGTAGCACCTTGAATAGAAGGGGCAAATGCTGTGTACAATATGGTTACCTTAACCGATTATATTAATCGGAATATTTATTGGTATAGTAGTGTACGAAATCTTACAAATCGCGTCCTGATACTTTTTGCCATCACCGTTGGAATAATAACATGTATTTAAACAATAATATCCTACAAATACACAGGTGCTATTAGCTTTTAAGCCACCGTCAATTAACTTTATATTATCTCTTGTTAGATTATATCCTACACTCATAAATTTTGTTTCATGTTCTTATTTTTTTGTTTTGCAACGATCTTCAATCTGAGTGCATTTTTGCGATATGCTTAATGGTAATCAATGTTAAATTAAGCTATGTTACCCACTTATTTCGTCATAGAGCCTCTTTTTTGTATTTGACTTGTATAAATCTTTACAAAATTACCTGTTATCTCAGTCCAATTCACTAATTGGGTAATCGTATTTAATCTTTTTTGTATTTTAGTTCTCTTTCTTGTTTTATCTCCTAAATTGATGGTGTCTGAGAGCGTTAATTGTTTTACTTCCATAAAATTTCTATTTTAATGCAAGTAAAAAAACTCTTTTGATTTATCAAAAAAAAAATACCTTTACAAAATTATTAACCGAATTTTTGCAAACCTCCCTAAAAATATAAAAACATGAAACAAAAATCTTTAAACTTAGGTTTTTCATTAACAAGAGATGACATTAAAGTAATTAATGGCGGGTTACTATTAGATAAACTTAAACAAGGATGCTCATCTTATTCTATTTGTCCGAGCGGTTATGGATTTTTGTTTAGACGTAGGCTTAGTTGTTGTTAGATTTTATTTTGGGCTCTATGAAAAAAAGAGTGGGTAACATAGCTTAATTTAACATTGATTACCATTGCACATATAGCACAAGGTCGCCCTCAGATGAAGGGTGTAGCAATACAAGGCGAACGAAGTGGCTATCGAAAATGGTGAAGGCGAATATAAGTAGAGACGATGCATGCATCGTCTCTACTGCAGGCTTTATTTTTTCTTTGTTTCTTTCTTTTGTATCAAGACAAAAAAATGACATTGTTAAAATAGCAATTTCTCGTTTTCAAAACCATCAAATTTCTAACATTTTACCCACTCATTTCGTCATAGAGCCAAAAAGAAATAGGATAGTATTTATTAATGAATTGTTACATAAAACTTTTAAAAAAGTTAATCCGAAGACTAATTAATGGTTAATTTATTGCATATTTAAAACAATAATTTTTACTGTTTATTTTGTCTGAATGCCGGATGACACAGATTACACGGATTTCCTGTAACGCCGTTATTGTCTGAATTAGGATTTTTTAGGATTGAACAATTGTCATGGCGAAAATATAACCTTTACCTGCTTGCACCTCAATAACACCAACACAAAATTCCCCATTCAATTCGTTAGAATGCCAACTCTTAGCACCGACAGAAGTGTTTTAGCTCTTATGTATTAACAATAATGTAAATCTCTAGGACCACCCGTATTGCCATAATACATGCATTTCCACATACATTTATAGCAACTTATTCTGTCAAAATCCTTGTCAGAGCATGCGACATTTTCGTATTGTGAACATGCTGTTGAACAATCACTGTCTTGACTGCAACTAGTGGTTTTATATTGCCCACCTACTAATTTACTTTCAATTCTCGTAAGCGAAGAACCTAAACGCATTGATTTTTGTTTCATGTTTTTATTTTTTTTGTTTTGCAACGCTCTTCATCTGAGTGCATTTTGGTGATATGATCAAGGGTAGTCAATATGAAATTGAGCTACCCATCTTTAATGAAATCCGATAAACTTGCCCTAACTTAGCAACTTGAATCGCAACTGCCAGAGGAACAGTTATAGCATTGACTGCAACAGCAATTAAAAAAATTACGACAAAGTAAAGTACTGTCTGATGCTGTTTTACAACAAATCAAATTGTAAAAACCACAACACTGTTGAGCATTATCACCAGGAATTGTGCATGAGTTTCCCTCATTATTTGAACATTTTGCACTTCCGCCACTAATTGGTTTAATTTCACTTCTTGTTAGGTTATATCCTAAACTCGTAAATTTTTGTTTCATGTTTTTATTTTTTATTTTTTATTTTGCAAAAATACAATAGTTAGACAAAAAATAAATAAAATAGTGCGTTAAAAAAAAGTTAAGATTGGTAAAAATTATTGGCCATCATTGTGCACCACCAAAATTGCACTTTTATTTCTTACACACAATCTTTTTATGTTATTTTTTATTACTTTATCTCAAACTTATCATCATTTTCTAAAAAAGGGAATTTTTGCCGTAAGGATTGTATGTCTGGCAAAGAAAGCGTAATAGAATCAATTGTTTCTTTGTTTAGATGTTCGGCAACAACTTTACCATTAGGGTTGATAATCATAGAACCGCCACAATGGTCTATATCATATCCATCTTTACCAATTCTATTAACGGCAACAACCCATGATTGATTTTCTATAGCTCGTGCAATTAACAAAGAACGCCATGCATAATTACGGCGTTCTGGCCAATTAGCAACACAAATAATTATGTCGTACAGTCCTTTTTGTACTTGTTGCCTTATAGAAACAGGGAACCGTATATCATAACAAATAGTTGGTAAAAAGGTAAACCCTTTAAAAGACCATATCATCCTTTCTTCTCCGGCGGTCAAATATTTATGTTCATCAGCAATGGTAAATAAGTGCCGTTTGTTATAATAACGAATAGTTGCATCAGGTTCTACCCATAAAAGTCTATTAAAAAAACTAGTGCCTTCTTTCACAAAAATACTTCCAACCATAACTGCTTGCTTTTGCTGTGCCATTTGTTTAAGCCAAGAGATTGTTGGACCTTGCATATCTTCAGCCAGTACACTGCTTTCTTTGACCAAAAAGCCCGTAGAAAATGTTTCAGGTAAAAGAATAACATCCGTGTCACCCGGGTTAATACTCGATAATTTTTGACTAAATAATGCTAAGTTTTTTGAAATATCACCCCACACTAAATTCGACTGAACAATCGAAATTGATAAAGACTGATGTGACATAAAATAATTTTTAAGTATAAAACCGATAAAAAAATAGTACCAACAAAAATTAAATTAGTGTGTTTTAGTAGATGGGCAAAGGTAACAATAAAATCCATATTGCAGCATTTCTTCGCTTAGCACCGGCTACTACAATACAAAAAAGCTATTTAGATTGAGACTATAAAAAAGATTGTATAAATTTGCGATTTTATCAACATACTATGCGTATTAAAATATTGATTTTACTCCCACTCATTATTACTATTTACCTCATTACAAAACTCAATAGTACAACACTTACTTACAAGGGTAATGCCTTACCCCAAATGGGTGCATTTTTTTCGCCTTTCACCGGTTTTTGGCAAAATGCCGAGCCCGCAAAAAAAATGTCCTCCTTACACAACATTAAGGTTAATATGGCTCATGAACTTAGTGGGGAAGCACATGTTTTTATGGATTCCAATTTTATTCCACACATTGTAGCTGATAACGACAAAGATGCCTATTTTATTCAAGGTTATTTACATGCAAAAAACAGGTTGTGGCAAATGGATTTTATAACACGCGTTGCCGGTGGGCGACTATCAGAAATAGTGGGGCGTAAAGCCTTAACTAGTGACATATTTTTTAGACGCATAGGGCTCCATTATGCCGCTGCCAAAATGCTTCAAGTAGTTGCAAAGAATAAGGACCTTCAAGAATCAATTGATGCCTATTGTAAGGGTGCTAACTTTTACATTAATAGTTTGCAAGAAAAGGACTACCCCGTTGAGTTCAAGCTACTAAAATACAAACCTGAATTATGGACACCCATGCATGTATTGTTAATGCTGGAATACATAGCCTACGATTTAGGTGGTTGGGACCTAAACTTATTAGATCAAAACACAAAAAATGTTTTAGGATACGATGATTTTAATTTACTTTTTAATACCAATGACTATAAAGATCCATACCCTATTATTCCTGCTAACACGCAGTTTCAAAGTCCTTCCGTACAAGTGCATTTACCCAAAAATGTTGAAAAAAACTATTATTACAATAACAATAAGGTGGTTGTTTCAGTAGATTCTGCATTATTACCTTTAGAAAATTATGGTAGTAATAATTGGGCTGTTTCAGGAAAAAAAACCTTATCCGGCAAACCTATATTATGTAATGATCCGCATCTTGCCGCAACGCTTCCTAGTTGTTTTTATGAAAATCAAATAACAACGCCTCAACAAAATGTTTATGGTGCAAGCCTACCGGGTGTCCCCTTTGTGGTAATTGGATTTAACGATTCAATGGCATTTGGAATGACTAACGGTACAAGAATGCAAAAATTACATTATGCACTAAAAATAAAAGATTCCAAGACCCTCGTGTATGAATATAAAGGGAAGTGGGTAAATCCAGAAAGCATCATAACAGAAGTAATTGCCGTGCGCGGTGGTGCCTATGATACCCAACGAATAGCTGTTACAAAATTTGGACTTCTAACGTACACCCCTCAGTACAATGAAACAGGTGATTGTAAAAACGAATATGTTACTACACAATGGGAAAATTACGAAAACAATGAAAGTGCTTTCACCTTTTGGCTTTTGGATCATGGAAAAAATTATGCTGATTACCAAAATGCGTTAAATTATTTTTCAGCCCCTGCTCAAAATTTTATTTATGCTGACGCTACGGGTAATATTGCTATTAAAGAACAAGGACGTTTCCCTGCTTTATGGAAGGATCAAGCTACTTTTGTTCTGCCCGGCATTGCGCCCGATTATGAAATGCAGGGTTATATTCCGAACAGTGAAAATCCTACCAGTCTCAATCCAGAACAACAATATTTAGTAAGTACTAATCAAATTGTTGCCGATAGTAAATATCCTTATGAACAAGGTTATTGGGGTTTTTATGCCTATACTTATCCTAAATATAGAAACGAGGTTATTAATGAAATCTTAGATACAAGTAGTAAGATTACCGTACAAGATATGATGCGTTTACAAAACAATGTTTTTAATAAAGCATCCAAGGACTTACTGCCTTTGTTAATATCCAAAATTGAAGAACATCAATTAACACCTAAAGAAGAGGCTTATCTTCAAGTTTTAAAGGATTGGAATGGGTATGATAGTACAACTTCTATCGGTGCATCCACTTTTGCTTTTCTATTTGAAAAGCTGATTAATGTTTTTTACGATCCTATCCGTTCTGCATCGCCCGTTACAATTATCACACCCAATATGCGCATGTTCAGTTATGTTTTAACCAATGATCGAGCTTTTAAAGCACTACAAAGACATAATACGACTATTCAAAATGCAACAGCTAGTGATTTAGTTTTAAAATCTTTTCAAGAAATATTGCCTACTTTAGATAGTCTCAGCAAAATAAAAAAATTAGCATGGGGTGCTTATCGAACACAATTGTTACCCCATATTTTGCAAATACCAGCTTTTGGTACGCATGTATGTTTCAACGGTTCTGTATATACCGTTAATAATATTAAGGCATTTGACGACAATCGTGCTATTGCTTCCATACCTGCTTATAGAATGATTGTTGAATTTACTAATCCAATAACAGCCTATACGATTATGCCCGGTGGGCAAAGTGGCAATATGGGCAGTTATTTTTACAATAATGAAGTGTCTCGTTTTCAAAATGGACATTATAATAGGGTAGTCTTTCTAACTAAAAATGGTAACGATCTCAACAATGCGTTATTGCCTTATCAATATACTTTTTCATCGCAGTAGTGATTAATAAATTTGTTTGAGCCCAACCCTCTGCCATTTTTTTCGAGCTGATATTAATTTAGGTAAGGGTGTTGTTATGGGTTTGGATATTTCAATTAACTCCCATCTTCTTCACATCTTAAAAGGGAAATAGAAAATGTAACTAACTTACCCATTCATTTCGTCATAGAGCCACTATTTTGGCTAAAGCCTTGTTATTAAATTTATTTGTCCTTCAGATAAATCTGGATGCAATTGATGGCAAAAAACAAATTTCAGAAAAAGATCAATAGCCCTGATTTATCATAGAGTAAACAAATAAAAAAGATCAATAGCCCCCGGATAAATCTGGGGGCTATTGGCATAATCTGTGTAATCCGTTATTCAGACAAAAGAAAGATGATCTTTAAAAAACAATTTACTCTTTCTGTATTTTAGCCACTCAATTCTTCAGCGAGGCATATTTTCCTACTACCCTTCAAACCTCTTAGCACCTCAAAAAATGATTTAGCAAACTAAACTGATAACTACTTACATCTAATTTTTGGGTGTATATGGTATTCCTCTTAATCTTAGCCAGCTTAACACTGATGGTGCCGTGCCTAATGTATCAAAATTATTATTAGACAAATCACTACCCGGATTTCCTTGTTTTGTCAAATTCACTGCCCCCGTTAATTCATTGGGTATAATACCTGTCAAATTATTGTTGCTAACATCTAGAACTTGCAGGTTTTTCATATTACCAATACTGGCTGGCAAAGTGCCTGTAAGTTGATTATTTTCTAAGAGCATATATTTTAAGGATACCGCATCACCAATACTAGCAGGAATATTTCCCGTAAGTTTATTATCCAATAAATATAATTCTGTCAAATTGCTGAGATTACCAATACTATTAGGAATGCTCGTAAATTGATTACCATAGAGCCATAAAACTTGAATGTTTTGAAGATTGCCAATAGATTCAGGAATAGCACCTGAAAAACCATCGTTGTATAGAGAACAAAATACTAAGCTATCAAGAGATCCAAAGGAATCGGGTAAAGCACCACCGAGCCCAGGATTTTGACTTAAATCTAAAGAATTTAAATAATTCAATCGCCCGAAAGATGCGGGAAGATTACCTGTCAAATGTCCATTAGGCAGGCTTAAAGCATAAACTCTAGCAACTTCACCACCATTTGGGGGCAGATAAAAATAAACACCATACCATTGATCAATAGGCAAATTAGACAGCCAATTTGTTTTGTAATTATCATACCAATTATCACCATTTGTACTCTTGTAAAAATCAACTAATGCCAAGGAGTCTGTATAACGAGACCCTTCAAACGAGAGAATAGAAGAACTTGCAATTAGCGGTTGAATAGAACCAGTAGTAGGTTGCCCTATTTCAACCGTTTTTTCGCATGATGCTACTAAAAAAATAACAAAAATAACGAGCCCAATTTTAATTAACCTTTGCCCTAATAGCATAAATTTATTTTTTTAATGATTTATAATTTATTCACCAATCTATTTTTATAAAATAATAACTATAAAAACAGCCTTGATAACAGATATTTAGACAAAAGGGAATAAAAAAAGTTAATTATTTTGGTACAAAAAAATTGGCTCTATGACGAAAAGGGTGGGTAAAATGTTAGAAGTTTGATGACTTTAAA